>CAXUES010000250.1:0-5239 GCA_964250185.1 uncultured Solirubrobacteraceae bacterium
TGACGTCGCCGATCTCCTCGTCGCCGGCGGAGATGGTCGCCACGCGGGCGATCTGCTCCTTGCCGGAGATCTCGGAGGACTGCGCGGCGATGTTGGCCACGACGGCCTCGACGGCCTTCTCGATGCCGCGCTTGAGCGCGAGCGGGTTGGCACCGGCAGCGACGTTCTTCAGGCCCTGGCGCACGATGGCCTGGGCGAGCACGGTCGCGGTCGTGGTGCCGTCGCCGGCGACGTCGTTGGTCGCCGTGGCGACCTCGCGGACGAGCTGGGCGCCCTGGTTCTGGAAGACGTCCTCGACCTCGATCTCACGAGCGATGGTGACGCCGTCGTTCGTGATGGTGGGGGCGCCGAACTTCTTGTCGAGGACGACGTAGCGGCCCTTCGGACCGAGCGTGACCTTGACGGCGTTGGCGACCGCGTCGACACCGGCCTGCAACGCGTTGCGGGCCTCGACGTCGAACTTCAGTTCCTTGTGAGCCATGTGAGCTCTCCTCTCCTACTTAGGACTTGACCTTGGCGAGGACGTCGGACTCGCGGAGGACCAGCAGGTCCTCGCCGTCGACCTTGATCTCCGTGCCGCCGTACTTCGAGTAGAGGACGGTGTCCCCCTCGGAGACGTCGAGCTCGATGCGCTTGCCGTCATCGTTGATCTTGCCCTTGCCGGCGGCGATGACCTCGCCCTTCTGGGGCTTCTCCTTGGCGGTGTCGGGGAGGACGAGACCGGAAGCGGTCGTCGTCTCCTCATCGATCGCGCGGACGATCAGGCGATCGCCCAGGGGGGTGAGCTTCATGTGTCGTGACCTCCAAGGTCTCGAAGCAGTGGGACGGTGCTGGGCCCTTGTCGGCACTCTCAGTGAGCGAGTGCCAGGCCGCTGGGGCGCAGCTTAGCGCCCCACCTGAACCGGAGGTGAACTTCTTGGCACTCCGGATGGAGGAGTGCCGAACGTGCTCGTGACGGGGCCGGAGCCGTCAGACGACGACGGCGCCGGACGGCCGGCTCGCGAGGGCGTTCGCCATCGGCACGACGTCCACGGAGGGCCGTCGAGCGCCCGGGCGCCGCGCCTTCTCGGCGTACATGCGCGCATCGGCCAGCGCGAGGGCGGCGTCGGCGCTCATGGCCTCGCCGGGGAGCGTCGCGACGCCGACCGACGCGCTGATGGGCGTGATCCCGCCCTCGCGGAGCGTGCGCGCCGCGGTGTGGATGCGCGCGAGGGCACCGCCCTCGTCGCGGACCACGAGGCAGAGCTCGTCGCCCCCGAGGCGGTAGGCACGGCCGTCGGCGCCGCCGGCGGCCGTGATGCACCGGGCGACGCGCCGCAGGAGCTGGTCGCCGGCCGCGTGCCCGTGGGTGTCGTTGAAGGCCTTGAAGCCGTCGAGATCGAAGAGCGCGAGCACGACGGTGCCGGGGCCGGCGTCGAGGGTCGCCTCCAGGTGGGCCCGCAGCGCGCGGCCGTGAGCGCGACGGCGGCCGCGAGCGCGACCATGGCCGCCGGCACGGAGCGGCCCAGGCGCAGTCCGAGCGCGAGGTGCGCGACGTCCCCGACGGTGAACGACGTGGCCAGGAGCGACTCGATGTGGCGGTCGCGACCCGCCACGAGCATCACGGCCACCGCCGCGACGAGGGCCGCGGTGGCCAGCGCATCCAGGGCTGAGCCCGCGCGCGAGCGCGTCGGCTCGATCGACCGGGCGAAGAGCACGAGCACGACGGCCACCACGGGGTAGGAGGCGAGGCTGACGACGTCGGCCGCCGGCCAGTGGGCGTCGGGCCCCTCCACGAGGATCGGGATCAGCCACAGCACCGCCGACGCGCCGAGGAGGGCCGTCGACGCGACGGCTGCGGTCCAGGCCCGGCGCTCGGGGCCGCTGCTGCGTCTGGCCCGGGCGGCGATGGCGACGGTGGCGGCGACGAGCAGGGCCGCGTAGGCCAGGCCGGACAGGCGGATGCCCGTCGTCGTGTGGGCGCCGGGCACGAACGCCTTCGTCCACGCCGGCCGCCGGAGCTCAGGGCGCCGGTCACGCCCGCCGAAGGCGGGCGGCCGGGCTAGTTCTGGGCGCCGCCGATGCCGAGGCGGGCGTCGGTGAGACGCTCCGGGCGCTCGATGATCTGGCTGAAGCGCACGACCGTGACGGTGTCGTCCATGCCCACGGGCTTGCCGTAGATCTGCTCGAGGAAGTGGATCATCTCCTCGTGGCGGCGGAACTCGGGGTTGTCGTGCTCGATGTCGCGCGGGGTCAGGTCCTTGACCCGCTTGACCTCGACCTGGTCGATGACCGCGTCGAAGATCTTCTCCCGGGGCGAGTGCTGGTAGCCGATCGTGACCAGCACCGCCTGGTTCTTCTTGTACTTGTGCGACTTGTCGCCCAACCGGATCGTGGCGGTCTTGCGGCCGCGCTTGAGCTGATCCGCGAAGATCGTCGAGTAGAAGTTGAGCACCTGCATGGGTGAGTGAGCCTACCCCTCAGCGGTCCAGCGCCCGTCGCACCATCTCGCGCTCTCCGTCGAACGTGAGGGCGTCGATGGCCTCCGGCAGGTCGACCCAGCGGGCCACCTCGACCTCGTGGTCGTGGTCGGCCACGTCGCCCGAGCGGTAGTCGAGCAGGAAGAACGCGACGCGCTTGGCGATCCGCCGGCCGTTGCGCTGGTAGTGGTAGCGCACCTCGCCGAGCGGCTCGACGACCTCGCAGTCGATGCCCGCCTCCGACCTCGCGCAGCGCGGCCTGCTCCGGGGACTCGCCGGCCTCGGGATGCCCCTTGGGCAGCGCGACGACCTTCGAGCCGTCGGCGGCCCGGCGCGTCGGGACGATGATCACCGTCTGGCCGTCGCGCACGACGACGCCGCCCGCGGAGAACTCGCTGGCCGAGGAGGTGGACATGCTCAGTAGATGTAGTTGGCCAGCGCAGCGGCGTCGTGCACCGTCACACGGCCGCGGCCCTGCGTGACCACCCCGGCGCGCTCGAGCACCGCCAGGAAGCGGCTCGCGCTCTCCCGGCTGGAGCCCGCGAGCTGGGCGATGTCGGCCTGGGTGGTGGTGACGACGACGTCGCCGTCCCCGGCGCCCTCCGAGCGGGCCTGCTCGACGAGCTGGCCGAGCACCCCGGCCACGCGCGACTGCACGGTCTGGAAGCTCTGACGCGTGAGGCGCTCGTTGGCCTGGCGCAGGCGCCGCCCCAGCGCGACGACGAGCTTCACCGCGATGTCCGGGTGCTCGCGCAGCAGGCGCCGCATGTCCGCGCCGGCGATGGCCAGCGCCTCGACGTCGTCGAGCGTCTCGATGGTGGCCGAGCGCTTCTCCTCGTCGAACATCGCCAGCTCGCCGAAGATGTCGCCCGGGCCGAAGTGCGCCAGGGAGATCTGGCGGCCGTCCTGGTGCTCGCGCGTGGCGCGCGCGTGGCCCGTGGACAGCACGTAGCACGTGTCGGAGGCGTCGCCCTCGCGGAAGATGACCGTGTGGGCGCTGAAGCGGCGCTGCACGACGACCGCGGCGACGCGCTCGAGCTCGTCCGGCCCGAGGTCGGCGAAGGCGGGCACGCCCGCGAGCAGGTCGCGGACGGGGGTGCTCGCGTTCGAGGACACCTGTGCGGTCTACCACACACAGCGGTCGGGCCCGCCGCCCGGTGACCGCGATCGCGCCGACCCGGCGCGACTTGGAGGTCGCTCGCGTGTCGAGGGAAGGGCATGACCGCACGCCGCGCCCTCGCCACCGCCCTCCCCGCGACCCTCCTCGTCCTCGCCGCGGCACCCGCCGCCCACGCCCAGCGCGCCCAGCCGCGCCTGTGGGCGACCGTCAACGTCTGCGACACGGCCGGCGCGCCGAACACCGTCGGCGTGCGGGCGTCCATGCCCGGCTCGGGCAGCGCGCGCCAGCGCATGTTCATGCGCTTCGCCCTGGAGTACCGCGACGGGACGGCGTGGCGGGCGGTGGGGCCGTCGGCCGACTCGGGCTTCGTGGCCCTGGGCTCCGGGCGCTTCCTGGCCCGCCGCACGGGCCGCTCCTTCGTCATCGCCCCGCCCGCCGAGGGCACCTACCGCCTGCGCGGGCGGGTGACGTTCGAGTGGCGCCGTGGCGAGGCGGTCGTCCGCCGCGAGGTCGAGCGCACCGAGGCCGGCCATCCGACGGGTGCGGGCGATCCGGTCGGGTTCTCCGCCGCGACCTGCGACGTGCAGGCGCCCTAGCCCGGGCCCGAGGCGAACAGCCGGGGGTCGTTCGTGATGACCCCCGTGATGCCCATGGCCTCCAGCGACGCGATGCGCCTGGCGTCGTCCACCGTCCAGGCGTAGAGCTCGCCGCCCGCCTCGCGCACCGCCTTCCACATCCGCGGCGTGGCGATCGCCCAGTGCGCCATGACCGCGGTGAGCTCGCCCGAGCGGATCCGCGCGGCCAGCATGGGTGGGTAGCGCACCCGGGCCTGCAGCACGGCGGCCGGCCCGATGAGGCGCCCCGCCCGGTGGCCGAAGTAGTCGCGGTGGACGCGCGGCACGGAGAGGCCGCGGCGGATGCGCGGCTCCAGCTCGCGCACGCGGGCCAGCGACGAGGCCTCCATCGTGGAGACGAGGGTGCGCTCGACGAGGCCGTGCTCGCGCAGCGCGTCGACCACCCGCGCCTCGTAGCCGGTGCCCTTGAGGTCCACGTCGAGGTCGAGGTGGCCGTACTCCGCCGTGGCGAGGTGGACGAGGCCCTCCTCCAGCGTCTGGGCGCCCTCGATGTGGCCGCGGTCGTGGGCGAGGCGCAGCGTGCCGCTCGCGTCGGGCAGCACGTCGAACTCGATCATGTCCACGCCGAGCGCCAGCGCGGCCGCGAACGACGCCGTCGTGTTGCCCGGGACGACGTGGTCGGCGCCCTTGTGGCCCACGCGCCGCGTGGGCGCGGTCAGTGCTGGCAGGACTCGCACCAGTAGGTCGGGCGGTTGTCGTCCCACTGGCCGCGCTGGCGGATGCGCGCGCCGCAGCGAGGGCAGGGGAGCTTCGTCTTGCCGTAGATCGCCTTGTGGCGCGTCTGGTTGCCGTCGCGCGCGGACATCTGCATGCGCGGGCGCAGGTCGCGGACGATGGCCAGCGCCTCGTCGTCGGTGACCTTCCCCGTCGGCCGCCACGGCGAGATCGCCGCGGCGAAGCAGCCCTCGACCTTCCACAGGTTCCCGATCCCCGCGATGGTGCGCTGGTCGAGCAGCGCGTCGCCGATCGGCCGCGTGGGGTCGTCCTCGCGCAGGCGGCGCAGGAAGCGGCGCTCGTCGAGCTCC
>CAXUES010000251.1:0-5217 GCA_964250185.1 uncultured Solirubrobacteraceae bacterium
ACGACGTGGCCGTCGAGGATCGAGCGCACGGCGTCGGCGATCGGCTCGTTCATGTCGTCGCCGTCGACCAGCACGGTGTAGAGCGCGGTGATGGCGCCGGTCGGGGAGGTGCCGGAGCGCTCCAGCAGCCGGGGCAGGACGGCGTAGACGCTCGGGGTGTAGCCCCGGGTCGACGGCGGCTCGCCCACGGCGAGGCCGACCTCCCGCTGGGCCATCGCGAAGCGCGTGACGCTGTCCATCATCAGCATCACGTCGCGTCCCGCGTCGCGGAAGGCCTCGGCGATGGTGGTGGCCAGCAGCGCGGCCTTGATGCGCACGAGCGCGGGCTGATCGGAGGTGGCCACCACGACCACGGAGCGCTCCAGGGCCTCGCCGAGATCGCGTTGGACGAACTCGAGGACCTCCCGGCCGCGCTCGCCGACGAGGCAGACGACGTTGACGGGCGCGTCGGGCCCGGCGGCGGCGCCCGCGCGGGCGACCATGCCGAGCAGGGACGACTTGCCCACGCCCGAGCCGGCGAAGATCCCCAGGCGCTGGCCGCGTCCGCACGGCACGAGCGCGTCGAGCGCGCGCACGCCGAGCGGGACCTGCTCGGTGATGCGCGGACGGGTCAGGGGCGCGGGCGGCGGGGCGGAGAGCGCCCGGCGGGGTGCGCCGGCGAGGGCGGGGCCGTCGTCCAGCGGCCGGCCGAGCCCGTCGACGACCCGCCCGAGCAGCGACGGGCCCACGGGCCCGTCGAGCTGGCGCCCCGTGGCCGAGACGGCGTCGCCCGGGCCGATGCCCGCCAGCTCGCCGAGCGGCATGAGCAGCGTGCGTCGCGCCCGGAAGCCGACGACCTCGGCGGGCACGGGCGGGCGTCCGCGGTGGGCGTGGACCTCGCAGAGCTCGCCGACCTCCGCCTCGAGGCCCGAGACCTCCACGACGAGGCCGATCAGGTCGCAGACGCGGCCGCGGCGCTGGTGCAGGTCGGCCTGGCGGATCCGCCGGGCGGCCCGGCGCGTCGCGGCCTCAGGCACCCGCGGGGACCTCGTCGTCGTCGTGGTGCTCCTCGGCGTCGGCGAGCACCTCGCGCACGCGCGTGAGCTTCGTGGCCAGGGTGGCGTCCACGGTGCCCTCGTCGGTGGAGACGAGCGCCCCGCCGCGGGCCACGCGGCGCTCGGCCTGCACGTCGCAGTGCTCCACGCCGCCGAGCTCGCCGAGGACGTCGCCGATGAGCGAGCGGACGAGCCCGAGGTCGTCGGGATGCACGAGCACGGTGATCCGGCGGCGCTCCACGATGAGGCGCAGGGCGCCGCGGACCGCGTCGAGCACGCGCTCGGGGCGGGCCTGCAGCTCGGCGCCGAGCACCTGCTCGGCGATGGCCAGCGCGAGCTCGACGGCGCCCTCCTCGGCCTGGGCGGCGACGTCGTCGCGCTCGGCGCGCAGCGCCTCGGCGGCGGCCCGCAGGGCCTGCACGGCCTCGGTGGCCTCCGCCCGGGCGGCGCGGCGGCCGGCCTCGAGGCCCTCCTGGCGGGCGGCCTCGCGGATGGCCGCGGCCTCCTCGACGGCCTCCTCCACGATGCGCAGCGCCACGCCGCCCGGGGCGTCGGCCGGGGCGGCCGGCGGCGGGGTGAGGACGGGCAGCGGGAAGGAGGCCATCAGATGACCTCCTCCTCCTGGGCGGCGGGCCCGCGGCCCAGGCGGATCGTCCCCGCGCCCTCGAGGTCGCGCACGGTGGCGACGATCCGGGCCTGGGCGGCCTCGACGACGGCCCGCAGCTGCGGCTGGCCGATCTCGAGGTCCTCGCGCAGCATCTCCGCGCCGCGCGAGCTCATGTTCGCGAAGAGCCGCTCGCGCAGCGCCTCCTGGACGCCGCGCAGCGCGACGGCGAGGTCCTTCTGGTCGACGTCGCGCAGCACGAGCTGGAGGTCGCGGTCGGCGAGCGTGCCGAGGTCGTCGAAGGTGAAGAGCTTGGAGCGGACCTCCTCGGCGAGCTCCTCCGAGACGCCGCCGACCGCCTCCAGGACGTTGCGCTCGGTCGAGCGGCCGGCCTGGTTGAGCAGCTCGGCCAGCGCGTCGGTGCCGCCCGCGCTGGAGAACTCCTGCTGGACGACGGAGGAGAGCTTGGTGCGCAGCCCGTCCTCGACGTCGCGCACGACGCCGGGGCTGGTCTCGCGCATGGTGGCGATCCGCACCGCGACCGCGCCCTGCAGCTCGGCGGGCAGGCCCGCCAGGACGCTCGCGCCCTGCTCGGGCTCCAGCGACGCGACGACGAGCGCGACGGTCTGCGGGGCCTCGTCGGCCAGGAAGGCGACGACCTGCTCGGCCGGGGTGTGGCGCAGGAAGTCGAAGGGGCGCGGCTCGCGGTCGCCCGTGAGCATCTGCAGCAGCTGCGCGGCCCGCTCCGGGCCGAGCAGGAGCTCGAGCACCGCGCGCGTGTACTCCGGACCGCCCTGGTTGCGCGCGCCGTCGGCGGCGACCTGCGCGCACAGGTCGGCGACCACGGCGGCGGCCACCTCGTTGTCGACGCGGTGCAGCGCGGCCATCTCGCCGCTGAGCGCCTCGACCTCGGCGTCGCCGAGGTGGCCGAGCACGCCCGCGGCCCGCTCCGGGCCCAGCGCGATGAGCAGGATCGCCGCGCGCTGGCGGCCGGTGTAGCCCGCGAGCGTCTCCGGGGACGGCGCGAGGGCGGCGCCGGGCGTGGGGGCGGCGAAGGCCAGCGCGGTCGAGGAGCTCATCGGGCCTCCTCGGCCATCCAGCCGCGCAGCTGCTGGGCGACGCGCTCGGGATCGCGGTCGGCGAGCTCCTCGACGGCCGAGGCCGTCGGGGCGCCGGCCGTGGCGGGCGCCGTGTCGTAGGTCGCGGTCGGCTCCTCGAGGTAGGAGACCGGCGCGGGCAGCGACAGCTCGCGCAGCCAGCCCGGGTCCTCCGCGAAGGCGGTGGACTCGCGCTTGCGCAGGTGGCGGCCCACGAAGAGCAGGAACGCGAGGGCGGCGAGCACGAGCCCGCCGGTCTTCAGCGGCTCGATGATGCCCGAGGGGATCGGGCCACCCGCCGGCGTGGGGGTCGTCGGCGTGGCGAAGGGCATCCGCGAGAGCGTCACGCCCGAGGCGGGCAGGCCGACGGCGCCGGCCACGGCGGCCTGCGCCTGCTGGGCGACGGCCGGCGGCAGCTTGGAGTCGACCACGAGGCCGACCGACAGCTTCTGCACGCTGCCCGGCGCCACGCGGGTCTTGGTCACGGTCTTGTCCAGCGCCAGGTCGCGCGTGGTGTCCCGCCGGCGGTAGTTGGAGTTGGCCCCCGCGGCGCCCGCGGCGGTCTGGCCGTAGGTCGCGACGTTGGACGCGGCACCGGCGGTGCCGCCGCCCGTGGGCCGCCCGCCGCCCTTGAGCTGCTCGCTCTCGGTGACCTCCTTGAGCGGGATGCCCTGCTTGCCGTAGGTCAGCGACTCCTTGGTCGTCTCGTCGACGTTGAGCTCGGAGGTGACCTGCGCGGTGGCCTTGTTGGCGCCCAGGGTGGACGCGAGCATCGCGTTGAGCTGCGACTCGGTGCGCTGGTCGTAGCGCTGCTGGGCGCTGAGCTTGGAGAGGCCGCCGGCCGCCGAGCTGTCGCCCGTGGGCCACACCACGGAGCCCGAGGCGTCGCTGATCGTGACGTTGGAGGCCTTGAGGCCCTCGACGCTGTTGGCCACGAGGTTGGCGATCCCGCGGATGGCGTTGGGGTCGAGCTGGCCGGCCGGGGCCTGCAGCAGGACCGCGGCGGTCGCGGGGTCGGCGTCCTCGGTGAAGAGGTCCTGCTCGGGCATGGTCAGGCTGACCTGCGCGCCGCCGACGCCGTCGATGGCGCCGATGGTGTTGGCCACCTGGCCCTCCAGCGCGCGCTGGTAGGCGACCTTCTGCTGCAGGTTGGACGTGCCGAGCTTCTGGTGGTCCAGCAGCTCGAAGCCGGGCTGCTTGCCCGTGGAGGAGACCCCCGCGGTGGCCATCGCCACGCGCGCCTGGGAGAGCTTGGACGCCTCGACGGAGACCTGCGTGCCGCCGTTGCCGACGACGTAGGCGACGCCCTGCGCGTCCAGCGCGGCCGTGACCTTGGCCGTCTGCGCCGGGTCGACGCCCGAGACGACCTGGGTGTAGGAGGGGGAGCTCGCCATCCGCACGATGAGCACGGCGGCGACGAGGAAGGCGAGCGCGCAGCCGCCGAGGATCAGCTTGCCGCGAGTGTTCATGCCCATGAGCGCCTGCATCGCCTAGACCTGCGTCCGCATGATCTCGGTGACCGCCTCGACGCCCTTGGTGCGCAGCGTGGAGGCCATCTGCATCGCCAGCTGGGCGCGCTCGACGGCCATCACGACCTGCGTCGGGTCCGACGCGGTGCCCGTGGCGAGCGACTGCGAGGCCGAGGACGCCTGGTCCTGCAGGCCCTGGAGGTCCGAGACGGACTTGGCCAGCATCGAGCCGAACGAGCCGCCGCCGGCGGGCTGGGCGGTCGCGTCCTGGACGCCGCCGATCGAGGCCTCGGGCCCGAGCGGGGAGACCGCGCCGAGCCCCGCGGGGATCGCCGGCATCAGCGCAGCACCTCGAACGTGCGCTGCAGCATCTGCTTGACGGTCTGCATCGCGTTGACGTTGGCCTCGTAGCCGCGCGAGGCGCTGATGAGGTCGACCATCTCGGTGACCGGGGTGACGTTGGGCATCGAGACGTAGCCGTTGGCGTCCGCCTGCGGGTTGCCCGGGTCGTGGACGCGCCGGTTGGGCGTCTGGTCCTCGACGATCCCCGAGGCCTGCACGCCCTTGGCCTGCGCGCCGTCGAGCACCTCCTGGAAGACGACCTCGCGACGGCGGTAGCCCGCGGTCTGCGCGTTGGCCAGGTTCTGGGCGGTGGTGTCCATCCGCAGCCGCTCGGCCGTGAGGCCGGAGGCGGCGATCTCCATGCCCGAGTAGAAGCCCATCAGCGGCCCATGGCGGTCGTGAGGATGTCGATGCGCGCCCGGGCGACCCGGACGAGCGCCTCGTGCTGCAGCGCGTTGGCGGTCATCGTCGTGTTCTCCCGGTCGATGTCGACCGTGTTGCCGTCCTCGCGGACGGGGGCGGCGGTGGCGTCGGTCGACGCCACCGGATCGAGGCGGTCCAGGGCGGTGGGATCGCCCGAGGCCATCGCGCTCTGCAGCGCGTCGCCGAAGTCCACGTCCTGGCGCTGGTAGCCGGGGGTGTTGACGTTGGCGATGTTCGAGGCGATCACG
>CAXUES010000252.1:0-5216 GCA_964250185.1 uncultured Solirubrobacteraceae bacterium
CTCATCGCCATCACCGAGGTCGCCCGGGAGCTCTCGGAGGAGGGCATCGAGGTCGCCGACCCCAACCTCGGGGGCAAGGTCGAGCAGCCCTGGGGCACCGTCCGCCTCACGCCGGCCTGGCACACGGGGACCACGGGGAAGGGCACGGCCCACACCCCCGCCGGCCTGCTCATCGAGTTCGCCGGCAAGCGCGTGTACTTCACGGGCGACACGGCGCTCTTCTCCGACCTGCAGCTCGTCAAGCGCTACGGCCGCATCGACCTGTGCGTGCTGCCGATCGGCGGCCACTACACGATGGACCAGTTCGACGCGGTGACCGCCGCGGAGTGGATCGGCGCCGACGCCTACGTCCCGAGCCACTACGACACGTTCCCGGCCATCGCCGCCGACGCGGGGCAGTTCAAGGACGACGTGCAGGGCGCGGGCTTCGGCGAGGTCCACGTGCTCGCCCCGGGCGAGTCGACCTCCCTCTAGCCCATGACCAACGCGATCGTCCTCATCGGGGTCGAGAAGGGCGCCATGCCGACCTTCGGCGGCGCCCTGGCCGCCCTCGAGGGCGTCGCGGAGGCGTGGTCGGTGACGGGCGACTGGGACTTCGTGGCCATCGTCCGGGTGCCGCGCCACGAGCAGCTCGCCGAGGTCATCACCGGGTCGCTGCTGCAGCTCGACGGCGTGGTGCGCACGCAGACGATGGTCGCCTTCGAGGCCTTCTCCAAGCACGACCTGGAGGCCCTGTTCTCCATCGGCGAGTGACCCGCGGCGTCGTCGCGCTGGCCGCGGCGCTCGCGCTGGGAGGGGGCGTCGCCGCCTGCGGCAGCGGGGATCCCGTGGAGCGCGTCCCCGGCTCGCCGTCGGGCCCGGACGCGCCGACGCTCGACACCGACGCGGTCGAGCCCGTCGCCCCGACGGCCGCGGCCCCCGCGGCCCCGACGGCGTCCGTCCCCGCGGCCGCGGCCACGGCCACGACGCCGCCCGCGACGACGAGCACGACGACGACCGACGGCGCGGGCACGGGCGGGGTCGCCGCCCAGGACGAGGGCACCGCCACCTTCACCATCGCCCCCGACGGGGAGCTCGGCCCCTCCGGCGTCGCGGCCCCGTCGGCGGTCCCCGTGACGGTGGTGGTCCGCAACGACGACGACGTGCGCCACCAGGTCAAGCTGCTCATCGAGAACCGCCCGGAGCGCGAGCTGGCCCCGGGCGCCTCGGGGTCGTTCAGGCTGGAGCCGCTCGCGCCGGGCTCCTACACGATGCTCCTGGACGGCGGCGGCTCGGCGGCGGTGCTGCAGGTCGGTCCCGACCAGGGCCCGTAGGCTCCATCGTCGTGTCCAGCCTGCGTCCCGAGTACGGGCCGACGCTCCCGGCCCTCCTGGCCAAGCCGCTGCGCCAGGACCAGCGCCGCATCC
This sequence comes from uncultured Solirubrobacteraceae bacterium, assembly GCA_964250185.1. Lineage (GTDB taxonomy): Bacteria > Actinomycetota > Thermoleophilia > Solirubrobacterales > Solirubrobacteraceae > Paraconexibacter. The sequence continues at coordinate 1,407 of CAXUES010000252.1, forward strand.
GCGCCGCGCTGCTCGGCCTCGCGGTCCTCGCCGTCGTCGTGCTCGTCGTGGTGGGCGCGCTGCGCGGCGGGCAGGCGCTGGAGCCCGAGCTCGTGCGCGGGCCCGTGGCCTTCACGCTGGCCCACACGAGCGCGCTGGACCGCGTCGCCCCGGGCCCCGGCGAGGTGCTGCGCCTGCGCACGCCGGCCGGTGCCTCGGTGCAGATGACCTACGTCGCGCGGCCGATCCGGCTGGACCCCTATACCGGCGATCCCACCGCGCAGCTCGCGGTGCGCGCCTCGCGCGAGGGCGACGACCTCGCCCGGACGCTGCCCGGCTTCGTCGCCCGCGGCGACGGCAAGACCCGCGTCAACGACGCCGCGGGCTACGCGCTGAGCTTCCAGACGCGCCTCGCCGGGCGCACGGCCTACGCCAAGCGCTTCTACCTCGTGCCGCCGGTCGCCGAGGGCGCCGCGCCGCCGCGCGACGGCATCGAGCTCACCCTGACGGGCACCCGCGGCGACGTCTTCCCGAACGTCAACGCGATCGGGGCCAACGGCGCGCTGAAGGCGCCGCTGCGCTCCTTCCGCTTCGGCACCGAGCGGCCCTAGTGGCCGAGCTCACCTGGGAGGGCTTCGCGGCGGTCGACATGCGCGTGGGGCGCATCGTCGAGGTCGAGGCGTTCCCCGAGGCCCGGCGGCCGGCGTGGAAGCTGCGCCTGGACCTCGGCCCCGAGCTCGGCGAGCGGCGCTCGAGCGCGCAGATCACCAACTACCCCCGCGAGGAGCTGCTGGGGCGGCTGGTGGTCGCGGTCGTGAACTTCCCGCCCAAGCAGATCGGGCCGTTCATGAGCGAGTGCCTCGTCCTGGGCACCTACGCCGAGGACGGCGCGGTCCTCCTGCTCGCCCCCGCGCCCGACGCCGTCCCGGGCGACCGCGTCGGCTAGGGGAGCGGCCAGGGCGAGCGCGCCCGCCGGATCGGCGGCCGGTCGGCGTAGACCTCGTCGCTGTCGTCGCTCGCGGTGGCCACCGACGCCCCGTGGCGGGCGGCGGCCGGGTCGGGGAGGTAGCGGATGCGCCCGTCGACCCGGGTGCCGACCATGAGCAGCGCGCAGGGCCCGTCGCCCGCGCCCACGGTGATGTGCGCGGTGCCGGGCGGGCAGTGCAGGTAGTCCCACGGGCCCAGGCGCCGCTCCTCCCCCTCGACGACCGCCACGCACTCGCCGCGCAGCACGAGGAAGCCCTCCTGGTCGCCCTCGGCGTGGTACCTGCCCGGCGTGTCGCCCGGCCACAGCACGTGGACGCCGATGCCGAGCGTCTCGGACGGCGCGTCGGGGGCCTGGAACGTGCACCACGTGCCCCCGCCCTCGACGGTCGACCAGGCCAGCTCGGCGAGGTTGAGCGCCCACCAGCCGGCGTCGGTGGGCACGCGGCCCTCGGGGCGCTCCTCGATCTGCGCTTCCGGGACCCCGCCGAGCTCGGTCATGCCGCCAGGCTGTCAGGCCTCCAGGACGACGGCGAGCCCCTGCCCGACGCCGATGCAGATCGCGGCCAGGCCGTAGCCGCCGCCGCGGGCGCGCAGCTCGTGGGCCACGCGGCCGAGCACGCGGGCGCCGCTGGCGCCGAGCGGGTGGCCCATGGCGATCGCGCCCCCGCGGACGTTCACGCGCTCCGGGTCGAGCTCGGGCCAGTCGCGCAGGCAGGCCAGCGACTGCGAGGCGAAGGCCTCGTTGAGCTCGACGACGTCGACGTCGCCCCAGCCGATGCCCGCCCGGGCGAGCGCCTTGTTGGCCGCCTCGACCGGCGCGATGCCGAAGACGTCGGGATCGACGCCGTGCACGCCGCGGCCGGCGATGCGGGCGAGCGGCTCGCGCCCCAGGCGGGCGGCGGCCGCCTCGTCGCCGAGCAGGACCATGGAGGCGCCGTCGTTGAGCGGGGAGGAGTTGCCCGCGGTGACCGTGCCGGTGTCCTTGACGAAGGCGGGCTTGAGCTTGGCGAGCTTCTCCAGCGTCGTGTCGGGGCGGATGCCCTCGTCGCGCGCGAGATCGGTCCCCGGGACGGGCACGACCTCGTCGGCGTAGACGCCCTCGTCCCAGGCCTTCGCCGCGAGCTGGTGGGAGCGCAGCGCGAAGGCGTCCTGCTCCTCCCGCGTGAGCTCGTACATGGTCGCGAGCCCCTCGGCGCTCTCGCCGAGGGCGATCGTCCACTCCGGCGGCATCTCGGGGTTGACCATCCGCCACCCGAGCGTCGTGGAGTGCAGGGTCTCGTGGCCGGCGGGGAAGCCCTTGGAGGGCTTCTGCAGGACCCACGGCGCACGGCTCATCGACTCCACGCCGCCCGCGACCACGAGCGACGCGTCGCCGACCTCGATCGCCCGCGACGCGCCGATGGCCGCCTCCAGCGAGGAGCCGCACAGGCGGTTCAGCGCGGCGCCCGGCACGCTCGTCGGGAGGCCCGCGAGGAGCACGGCCATGCGCGCGACGTCGCGGTTGTCCTCGCCGGCGCCGTTGGCGTTGCCGAGCAGGACGTCGTCGATCGTGGCCGGGTCGAGGTCCGGGGAGCGCTCGAGCAGCGCGCGCAGGGCGTGGGCGGCGAGGTCGTCCGGACGGACGCCGGCCAGCGCGCCGGCGTAGCGGCCGAACGGCGTGCGGATCGCGTCCAGGACGTAGGCGGCGCTCATGAGCGGCCCAGCAGCTCGCGCAGCGCGGCGAGCTCCTCGTGGGTGGGCTCGGGCGTCGTCTGCGGGTCGGGGGCGAAGCGCAGCTCCCACCCGGTCGCCTCCTGGACGGCGCCCGCGTCGACGCCGGGGTGCAGCGCGGTCACGACGAGCTCCTTGCTCTCGGGGTCGGGCTCCATGACGCAGAGGTCGGTGATGACCGCCGTCGGGCCGGCGCCGCGGAAGCCGAGGCGCTCACGCGCCCCCGGTCCGTCGCCGTGGCCGACGGTCGTCACGAAGTCCAGCTCGGCGACGAAGGTCCGCGTGGAGTGCGGCGCGATGACCACGACCTCGCCGCAGCCCGCGGCGATCTCCGGCGCGCCGCCCGCGCCGGGCAGGCGCGTGCGCGGCTGGTCGTAGTCGCCGATCACCGTGGAGTTGAGGTTGGCGAAGCGGTCGACCTGCGCGGCGCCGAGGAAGGCGACGTCCACCCGGCCCGTGCCGATCCAGTAGGCGAACATCTCGGGGACCGAGACGACGGCGTCGGCGGTCTCGGCGAGCTCGCCGTCGCCGATGGACAGCGGCACGCGGGTCGGCTTGGCGCCGATCGTCCCCGACTCGTAGACGAGCGTCAGGTCGGGCTGGTGGACGGCGCGGGCGAGGATCGCCGCCGTGGACGGGCGGCCGACGCCGATGAAGACCGAGCGCTTGCCGACCAGGCGCCGCGCGGCGACGACGGTCTGCAGCTCCGAGCTGGAGAACTCGCTCACAGGACGTGCTCCTCCATCCACGCGGTGAACGCGTCGCGGTCGCGTGAGATGCGATCCCACGCGCGGTAGGCGTCGTTGTCGCGCGTGGTCAGCCCGTGCGCGTAGGACGGCGCGGCGCCCCCGGGCGCCTCGGCGACCGCCGTGACGCACCAGTGCGGCAGCACGACGCCGCCCGGCCGCGGCTCCAGCTCGTCGACGATGCGCTCGACCGTGACGAGCGAGCGGCTCGCGGCCAGCACGGCCTCCTTCTGCACGCCCGGGATCCCCCAGAGCTGCACGTTGCCGTCGCGGTCGGCCTCCTGGGCGTGGATGACCGTGACGTCGGGGCGCAGCGCGGGGACCGCGGCGACGGGCTCGCCCGTGAACGGGCAGGCGATCTCGGCGACGTCGGTGCGCTCCATCAGCG
>CAXUES010000253.1:0-5208 GCA_964250185.1 uncultured Solirubrobacteraceae bacterium
GACGAGGTCGTCGCGGCCGAGGCGGGGGTCAGCGCGCGCGCCCGTGAGGCGCTGGAGCGCACCGGCCCGGTCCACGACCTCCCCGCGGCCTCCGAGCACGTCGGGCACGCCCAGGTCCTGCGCCGCGCGCCCGACGACGCGGGCTGGATCGCCGCGTCGGATCCCCGCGCCGACGGGTCGGCCGCCGCGGATGGGTAGGACGCACCGCATGAGCACCTCCGCCGCCCTGGTCCGTCCCCGTCGAGGCAAGGTCATCGCCGGCGTCTGCGCCGGCATCGGCCGCCGCTACGGCTGGTCGGCCACCCGCGTCCGGCTGCTCTTCCTCATCTCCTGCGTCCTGCCCGGCCCGCAGTTCCTCGCCTACCTCGTCCTCTGGGTAGTCATGCCCAGGGAGGGCCGCTAGCGGCTCAGCGCAGGATGACCGGCAGCGTCCTCCACTGGTTGAGGAAGAGCGACCGCATCCGCGTGCCCTCGCCGTCCTGGCGCATGTCGGGGAAGCGGGCGAGGGTCTCCTGGATCCAGATGCGCAGCTCCATCCGGGCCAGCGCGGCGCCCAGGCAGAAGTGCCGGCCGCCCGCCCCGAAGGCCTGGTGGCGCTCGAGGTGCGGGCGGGTGATGTCGAAGCGCTCGGGGTCCTCGAAGAGCTCGGGGTCCCGGTTGGAGGCGATGTACCAGAGCAGGACGCGGTCGCCCGCGGGGATCGTCGTGCCGCGGACCTCCACGTCCCGCGTGGTCGCCCGGCCCATGAACGCGAAGGCGGGGAAGCAGCGCAGCCCCTCCTCCACGCAGGCGGCGATGCGCTCCGGCTCGGCCAGCAGCAGGTCGCGCTGCTGCGGATCGCGCATGAGCGCGCGCATCGTCGCGGTGTAGGTCGCGCGCGTGGAGTCGTTGCCCGCGGCGAGCAGGAGGAGGAAGAAGAGCGCGATCTCGGCGTCCTCGAGGCGGTCGCCGCCGATCTCGGCCTGCACGAGCGCGGTGAGCAGGTCGTCGCCTGGCTCGACCTCACGCTGCTCCTTGACCGCGGCGATGTAGCCGATGAGCTCGGTCATCTCGGCCATGGAGTCGTCCCAGCCCCCGCGGATGTCCGGGTCCTCGAAGGCGGTGGCCACGTTGGTCCAGTGCAGGAGCTTGCCGTCGTCGGCCTCCGGCGTGCCGAGCAGCGAGCCGATGACCCGCGCGGGCACGGGCCGCGCGACGGCCTCGACGAGGTCGATGCGGTCCGCATCGAGGTGGCGGTCGAGCACCGCACGGACGATCGTCCGGACGGCGTCCTCGTGCGCGGCGATGCGCTTCGGGGTGAACGCCCGGCCGACGAGCTGCTTGAGGCGGTCGTGGCGGGGCGGGTCCATGGAGATCATCTGCAGGCGCTGGAGGTCCAGCGGGACGCCGACGTCGTCCATCACGAAGATCCCGCGCCGCTCGGAGGAGAACGTCGTGAAGTCGCGCGTGGCCGCGCGGACGTCCTCCGCCCGGGTCAGCGACCAGAAGCCGCCCTCCTCGGGACGCTGCGCGTCGGCGCTGCGGTGCACGGGCGCGTGCTCGCGCAGGTGGGCGAGCAGCTCGTAGGGCGGGCCCGCCTCCCAGTGCTCCGGGGCGCCGAGGTCGATGGCGTCCAGCGCGAGGGTGCTCATGGTCGGGGATCGAAGCACGTGCTCGTCGGGGTGTCAAACACAACGGCGCCATCTGTAACAGCCGCTCGGAGGCGCGGATCGCCCTAGCCTCACCGCTCCGTGACCGACTCCAAGCCGCTCACCCGCCCGCGCGGCTGGATGCGTCGCCACCCCGTGGCCGTCACCGCGATCGGGACGACGCTCGTCCTCGTCGCGATGGTCGTCGGCCTGTGGAGCAAGCGCGGCGACTTCGTCGACGCGTTCGGCAGCGCGTCGCCCTGGACGCTGGCCGGCGCGGCGCTCATCCAGTGCGTTTGACTCGTGGCGCGCAGCGAGGCGTGGCACGTCTGCGTCGAGGCCGCCGGCGGGCGGGTCGACCGCCGCCGGCTCTACCGGGCGGCCGCCGTGGGCTACCTGGGCAACCTCCTCAACGCGAACGTCGGCCTGGGCGTGCGGATCGCGGCGCTGCGGCGCACCGCGCCCGACCACAGCCCGGCGCCGAAGGTGCTCATCGCGGCCGAGCTGCCGATCGTCGTCATCGAGATGGCGCTGGCCGCGCTGCTGTCCTTCACGCTCATCTCGCCACTCGGGATGCCGTGGTGGGTCGCGGTGCTGATCCTCGTGGGGATGGTCGCGGCGATCACGGGCGCCGGGCGCGCGGTCCGCTCGCGCCGCCACGGCTTCTGGCAGGGCCTCGACGTGCTGCGGGGGCTCGGGAGCCGCAACACGATCATCTTCCTGGTCATGTTCGCGACGGCCGCCCAGGTCGTGCGCAACTACGTCGTCCTGCACGCGCTCGGCGTCGACGTCTCGGTCTTCGACTGCATCGCGCTGCTGATCGCCACCGCGGCGATCGGCCTGCTGCCGATCGGGCCGACGCTCGGCGCGGCGACCGCGGTGCTCATCCTCGGCCGCGACGGGCCGGCGGTCGTGGCCGCGGCGGGCGCGCTGCTCACCGCGACGGGCGCGATCGGCAGCCTGCTCTTCGCGGCCTGGGCGCTCACCGACCGGTTGCGGCCGGGCTACGAGCCGTTGCCCGTGGCGAGCACGGACGCGGCGCCTCCGCCTCAGGGCTGACCGAGCGCGACGGTCACGACCGTCCGAGCACCCAGCGCGGCCGGGACCAGAGCTGCCAGTGGTCGACCTCGGCGTAGCCGAGCGAGCGGTACAGCGGCAGGCCGGCCCCCGACGCGAGCAGCAGGCCCTCGGTGCAGCCGTCGTCGGTGGCCCGGGCGAGCACCTCGCGCAGCAGCGCCGCGCCGTGGCCTCGTCGCTGCCGGTCGAGGGCGGTGGCCATCGACCAGACCACGAGGCAGCCGTCCACGGCGATGGCTCCCAGGCACGAGACGACGCGGCCGTGATCGTCCTCGAGCACCCAGACGGCCCTGCCCGAGGCGGTGGTGGCGCCGGCGGGGAGCGCCGCGGCGGCAGCGACGTCGTCGAAGCCGAAGACCGAGCCGACGAGCGCCTGCGCCCCGGCGAGCTCGTCGGGCCCGACGCGCCGGATCGACGACCCTGCCGGCTCGACGCGTGGCCGGGTCGTGAGGTCGAGGGTCAGCAGCGGCATCGCCCCGACGCAGACCCACGCGGCCTCCACGAGCTCCTGGGCCTCGGCGAGCGCCTCGCCGGCGAGCATGACCAGCCCGGGCTGACCGACGCCGCGCAGTGCCTCCAGCGCGGCGGCGATGCTCCCCGGCGCGTCGCAGATCACGACGTTGTGGTCGACGGAGCGGGCGTGGCTGAACGCCTCGAGGCCGCCGGGGCCGCGGCGGCAGTGGTCGGACGCCCAGAACGCGGTGGCCCGGCCGATCGCCTCCCGCCGCTGCGCGACCGGGCGGATGCCGCTCAGAGGGCGGCCCGCTGGTGGGCGTCCAGCGCGGTCCGGACGGCGGTGCTGATGGCGCCGAACATCGCAGGCCGCAACCACGCCCGGTGCATGGCGTGGTCGATGCCCTCGACTTCGACGATCGACAGCCCGCCGTCGGCGAGCACCGCCTCGACGCGTCGCGCGAGGCGGTTGTGCAGGAACTCCAGGCCGTCGTCGCCCTCGGCGTAGAGGAACGCCACGGTGGCCGGGTTGCCGGCGAGCTCGTCGAGCCACGCGGCGGGGGCGATGCGCTCGCCGGCGGCGTCGCGCGCATCCCACAAGCCGGTGCGCCGGCCCTCCTCCTCCAGCTCGCGCTCGGGCGTCCGGCGAGCCCGGGTCGTCGTCAGCAGCGCGTCGACCGGGTCGCCCGGCTGCCAGTAGAGCTGGGGGTTGAGCGCCACCACGCCGGCCACGTCGCGCTCCAGGACCGCCTTGAGGGCGATCCACGCGCCGGCGCACAGCCCGACGAGCACGACGGGCCCCGCCCCCTGCGCCTCGAGGGCGTCCACGAGCGCGACGGTGTCCTCGATCCCGTGCGCGTCATACGGGCGTCCCGGGGCCAGCCCGTCGTCCGGGCTCTCCCCCCAGCCGCGGAAGTCGACGCGCAGCACGCGGTGCCCGTGCGCGGCGAGGTGGCGCGCGAGCTCCACCCAGGCGCGCCCCGGGCCGACGTGCGCTTCCGAGCCCGAGTTGAGCAGCACCACCGTGCCCTCCGGAGCCCGGTGGCCGGCGGGCGAGCACGCGATCCCGACCAGGCCGGCGTCCGCCAGGGAGACGACCTCCTCGCGGATCGTGCCGTCGTCCAGGTCGCCGAGCAGCCCCGCGATCGGCGCGCCGCCGGATGCGGGGCCGGACGGCTGCACCCACGCGACGACCGCGGCGACCACCTCCGCGGCGACCTCCGCCTCCTCGGCCGGCACCGTCAGCGCCTCCTCCCCGGCCACCTCGAGCCGCTCGGCCGCCGTCCCGATCCCCGCGAGGCGCGCGACGAGCGGGTCGGCCCCCGCACCGTCGAGGACCAGCGCCCGCTCCGGCCCGTGCTCCACCTCCAGCAGGTCGATCGCGGCGATGTCCTGCAACGACGCCGTGCTGAGCACGGTCCCCGCGAACGACAGCGACCCCAGGCCCACGAGCTCGTCGTCGGGGATCGCCACCGATCGGACCCGCAGGCCCCGCGCCTCGCGCCGGCCGTTGACGACGGGCTTCCACGCGACGACCGCGCTCGCGTCGAGCTCGGACGCGAGCTGCAGCGCGAGCGTCGCGCCGAGGTGCGCACCGACCAGCGTCAGCTCCTCGCAGCCCGCACGGCGCAGCAGCGCGGCGCCGTCGCGCACGCTGTGCTCCCAGGCGCCGAGCCGGTCGGTGTCCCACTGCGAGCCGGCCGCGTTGCCCGTGCCGCCGTAGTGCACGCGCAGGGCCAGGTGGCCGGCGCCGGCCAGCGCCTCCGCCAGCGCACGCAGCGTCGAGTAGCTGCTCCAGAAGCCGTAGCCGACGGGTGGGAGGACGAGCACGCCCGAGGCGGGCGATCCGTCGGACGGACCGCTGAGCCACCCGAAGCTCGCGCTGCCCTCCTCCCCGAACCAGCCGCCCGTCGTCGACCAGGCTCCGTGCGCGCGGCTCATCGGCGCGGCACCGTGGCACGGCCGCGTGAGGCGACAGTGAGACGTCCGGCGAACCGCCCGGATCGGACGCCCGCAGGCGGGGACGGGAGCGACGGGACTCGAACCCGCG
>CAXUES010000254.1:0-1489 GCA_964250185.1 uncultured Solirubrobacteraceae bacterium
GAGGAGGCCGAGCTCCTCGACGGGCTTCATCGAGAACTGCGTGACCGCCTTGTAGATCCAGTTGCCCTGCTCGTCCTTGGTGTTGGTGTTGGCCAGCTGCAGCGGGACGACGTCGGTGAGCGGCATGCCGGCGATGACGACCGCCGCGGCGTGGATCGAGTTGTTGCGGACGATGCCCTCGAGGCCCTTGGCCACGTCGACGATCTGCCGGGCGACGGGCTCCTCGTCGTAGGCCTTGCGCAGGTCCTGCCCCTCGGCCAGGCAGTCGGCGAAGCTCGGCGAACGCCCCTGCTGGGGGTCCGGGATGAGCTTGGAGAGGCGGTCGCCGGTGTTGTAGTCGTGGCCGAGGACCCGCGCGGCGTCGCGCGTGGCCGCGCGCGGGAGCATCTTGCCGAAGGTGATGATCTGCGCGACCGACTCGCGGCCGTACTTCTCCACGACGTACTGCATCACGCGCTCGCGGCCGCGCACGGAGAAGTCGATGTCGATGTCCGGCATGGACACGCGCTCGGGGTTGAGGAAGCGCTCGAAGAGCAGGTCGTTGGCCAGCGGGTCGAGGTCGGTGATCTGCAGGCAGTAGGCGATGAGCGAGCCGGCGGCCGAGCCACGGCCCGGGCCCACGGCCACGCCGTTGTCCTTCGCCCAGGTGACGAAGTCCCACACGATCAGGAAGTACGCGTTGAAGCCCATCCGGTCGACGACCGCGAGCTCCATCTCCATGCGCTCGATGGCCTCGGAGGGGAGCGGGTCGCCGAAGCGCTTGCGCATGCCCTCCATGACGCGCTCGCGCAGGTAGAGGCGCTCGTCCTGGCCCTCGGGCAGGAACCGCGGGATGAGCTGGCCGCCGAGCTCGAGCTCCACGCCGCAGCGCTCGGCGATCTCCAGCGTCCGCTCGACGGCACCGGGATGGTCGGAGAAGTCCGCGGCCATCTCCTCGTTGGACTTCAGGAAGAACTCGTTGGTGTCGAACGACATCCGCGGCGCGGCCAGCGTCGACTTGGTCTGCACGCAGAGCAGCGCGGCGTGGTGGCCGTGGTCCTCCCGGCGCAGGTAGTGCACGTCGCCCGTGGCCACGAGCGGGCGGCCGGTCTCCCGGGCGATGCGGGCGATGCCCTCGTTGGCGATCTCCTGCTCGCGGATCCCGTTCTTCTGGATCTCCATGTAGACCTGGTCGGGGCCGAAGACCTGGAGGAGGTCGTCCACGTGCGCGCGGGCGGCGGTGTCGTCGCCAGCGACGAGGCGCTGGCACAGGCGGCCGGCCAGGCAGCCCGAGAGCGCGATGAGCCCGGCCGAGTGCTGGGCGAGCTGCGCGAGGTCCAGCCCGGGCTTGCCGCGGTCGAGCCCCTCGAGGAAGCCCTTGGAGGAGAGCTTGACGAGGTTGCGGTAGCCCTCGTTGGTCTCGGCCAGCAGCGTGAGGTGGTTGCGCTCCCGCTTGCCCGGGCCGCGCGCCGCGTGGTCGTCCACCAGGTAGATCTCGCACCCGAGCAGC
>CAXUES010000254.1:1499-5156 GCA_964250185.1 uncultured Solirubrobacteraceae bacterium
TTGACGCCCGCCTTCCTGGTGGCCTTGTAGTGCTCGATCGCGCCGTTCATGACGCCGTGGTCGGTGAGCCCGAGCGCGGGCTGGCCGAGCTCGGCGGCGCGCTTCGCGAGGGCGCCGATGTTGGCGGCTCCGTCGAGGAGCGAGTACTCCGAGTGGACGTGCAGATGCGCGACGGGGCTGCTCACTGTGGGCGGAGCATAGGTGGGGCGTCGGACGGTCGAGGGTGCCCGGCGGGGAGCCGATCCACAGAAGCCCTAGAGCCCCAGCCGCTGCGCCGCGCGCAGCCGTGCGACGACGTCCGCGGCGTGTCGCGCGTCGCCCCGGACGGCCGCCGGCGCGTGTCCCGCGAGCATCGCGGCGAGCGTCGCCGGCGCCGTGCTGATCGTCGCCGTGGCGGCCGGATCGGCGCCCGGGACGACCCGCGGCGCGACCCCCGGGGCGAGGGTCAGCGTGGCCGCCCCGCTTCCCGTCGCGACGATCGCGACGGCGCGGGGCTCGGCGTAGGCGGGCAGCGGATGGAGGTCCTGGGCGAGCAGGGCGAGGACGTCGGCGACCTCGGGCCGGGCGCCGGCCTCCACGGCGTCCTCGAGCTCGGCGGGCGCGCGCAGACCGCGCAGGAGGCGGCGCAGCCGCCGGCGGCTGCCGCGCACGCCGACGTCGCGCAGGCGCCGCCGGGCGCCGCCGGCCACGAGCGCGACGAGCGCGGGCACCCCGCCCGTGAGGTGCACGTCGGGCTCGGGGCCGCCGACCTGCGCGGGCGTGACCGCCACCCGCCCCGGGGCGACGGCGATCACGAGCGGCTCGCCGCCGTCGGCGACCAGCCCGTAGCGCAGCTCCTCCTGGACGCGCGCGCCCTGGACGGGCAGCAGCGCGCGCAGCAGCCGGGCGGCGGCGTCCGGGTCCGAGGAGGCCAGCCGGCGCAGGGCGTCGCCCAGCCAGGGCGCGTCGCGCCGCTCCGCGGTGGTGGCGACCGCCTCGAGCTCGACGGTCGGGACGACCGCCTCCGCCGGCTGCGCGCGCATCCGCTCCGCGGCGGCGGCGAGGTCGGCGATGACCGCGGGCGGCACGCCGGCGGCGTCCACGGCGCGGCGCAGGGCCGGGTGGTCGGAGGGCGGGGCGAAGCTCCGCGAGCGTGGCGGCGGCGCGGGCCCGTCCTCCTCGACGAGGTCGACGTCCGCATCGGCGTCCGCGGCCCGGGCGAGCGCCGCCTCGGCGGCCAGGCGCGCCGTGCGCTCGACCTCCAACCGGTCGCGCAGGTCGGTCAGCGTCGCCCCGAGGCGCTCGCGCAGCGCATCGACCTGCTCCTCCACCGCGGCGAGCTGGGCCGCGGGCGCCTCCGCGGCGGCCCGCAGCGCCCCGAGCTCGGTGTCGTAGGCCGCGCGCAGCCCGCGGGTCGTGGCGACGAGCTCGGCCACGACCGCCTCCCGCTCGGCCTCGCGGCGGACCTGCTCCGCGGCGAGCCCGCGAGCCTCCTCCAGCGCGGCGCGCAGCTCGGCCTCGGTGCGGGCGCGGACCGCGAGCTCCCCGGCCAGGCGCTCCCGCGCCTGGCGGTCGGCGTCGGCGCGCGTCGACGCCCGTAGTGCCTGCGTCGTCGCCGCCTCGGCGCGCGCGTGCGCGTCGGCCAGGGCCGCCTCGACGTCCGCGACCCGGCCGAGGAGCCCGTCGCGCTCGGCCTCGGCCGCCGCCACGCGCGCCTCCAGCGCGACCACGGAGGAGCCCAGGCGCTCGTGCGCGGCACGCAGGTCGGCCTCCAGCCGCGCGCTCTCGGCGCGGGCGCCGTCCAGGTCGGCCTGCACCCGGCCGCGGGCCTCGACCTCCGCGGCGCGTGACGCCTCCGCGCCCTCGGCGGCCGCCCGGGCGGCGGCGAGCTCCGCCCGTGCCGTGCGCAGCTCGGCCTGCAGGGGCGCGAGCGCCGCCTCGGCCGCGTCGCGCGCAGCCTCCAGCGCACCGCGATCGGCGTCCGCGCGCGTCGCGCGCTCGCGGGTGCTGATCGCGTCGGCCTCCGCCGCGGCCGCCTCGGCCCGGGCGGCCGCCAGGCGGTCCTGCAGCTCGGCGGCGCGCGCCACCGCGTCGGCCAGCGCCATGCGCAGGGGCGCGGGTGCGCCGTCCTCCTCCAGCTCGCCGCCCCGGCCGGCGGCTCCGAGGCGCGCGGCGAGCGCCGCCCGCTCGGTGCGGACCGTGGAGAGGTGCGCCTCGGCCTCGGCCAGGCGCGCCTCCAGGGAGAGCACGGCGCGCTCGGCCCGCACAGCGCGCGCGAGGAGCTCGTCGTCGGTGCCGGAGCGCTCGGCCCGCCGGGCCCTGCGCTCGGCGAGGACCGCGGGGTCCACCACGCGGTCGGTGGGATCGTCGGGCTGGGGTCCCACGGTCGCCCGAGGCTACGCGAGGCGGCGGACGCCGACCCCGCGCGATCCCGCTAGTTGGGCGAGGAGCTGCGGCGCGACTGCGCCACGGCCGCGCCGACGATCACGGCCCCGGCGACCCCCGCGGCGGCGATGGCCGCCGGGCTCGTCGGGGTGAGCTTGCGGCGCAGCCAGCGCTTGCCGATCTGCCAGACGACGAACCCGAGGACCTTGTAGAACATCGCGCGCAGGCTACCGGGCGCGTCGGCGCTCAGTCGCGCTCGCGCAGCTGGTGGGCCAGGCGCGACTGCAGCGACCACAGCTCGATGAACCCGGGCGACGCCTGCTGGTTGAAGAGCCCGCCCGAGGTCTCGAACGTCGAGAGGTTCGCGTCGTAGACGGCGTTGGGCGAGGAGCGCGTGGTCACCCGCGCGAGGCCCTTGTAGAGCTTCACGCCGATCTCCCCGGTCACCTGCGCGGCCACCGCGCCCATGTAGGCGTCGAGGTCGGTGCGCAGCGGCTCCCACCACAGCCCGGCGTAGACGAGGTAGGCCCACTGGCGGTCCAGGTCGGCCTTGAACTGGTTCTGGTGGATGGTGCAGACGAGGCGCTCGAGCTCGGCGTGGGCCTTGAGCAGGATCGTCGCGGCGGGCACCTCGTAGATGTCGCGGACCTTCAGGCCGACGATGCGGTCCTCGATGTGGTCCACGATCCCGATGCCGTGGCGCATCCCGGCCTCGGCCACCCGCTCGATGAGCTCGACGAGGCCGAGGCGCTCGCCGCCCAGCGTCACGGGGACGCCCTGCTCGAAGCCGATGGTGATCGTCTCGGGCTCGTCGGGCGCCTCCTCCGGCCGGGTGACGAGCTGGAAGACGTCGTCGTCGGGGGCGTGGTCGAGGTCCTCGATCCAGCGGCCCTCGCTCGAGCGGCCCCAGAGGTTGTCGTCGATCGAGTACGGGGTCTGCTCGGCGCCGCCCTTGATGGGGATGCCGTTGTCGCGGGCGTACTTGATCTCCTCCTCGCGGCCCATGGCCCAGCCGCGCACGGGCGCGATGACCTTCAGCTCGGGCGCGAGCGTCGCGATGGTCGCCTCGATGCGGACCTGGTCGTTGCCCTTGCCCGTGCACCCGTGGGCGATGGTGTCGCAGCCGTGGCGCTTGGCGTGCTCCACCGCGAGCTTGGCGATGAGCGGCCGGCCCAGCGCCGTGAAGAGCGGGTAGCCCAGCCCGTAGGAGCCGTTGGCGTGGATGGAGGGCAGCACGAAGTCGCGCGCGAACTCCTCGCGGGCGTCGACGACCTCCGCGGCGATCGCGCCGAG
>CAXUES010000255.1:0-1255 GCA_964250185.1 uncultured Solirubrobacteraceae bacterium
ATGAGGTCGTCGAAGGTCGCCTTGGCGTCGAGCATCATCGCCCACAGCTCGCCCTTGACCTCGACGCCCTGGGCGGCGAACGTCGAGGGATCGACGAGCTCGGGCTCGTTGCCCAGCGCGCCGAGGCCGAGCGCGTCGGCCAGGCGGCGGGCCGGGTCGATCGTCACGACCGCGACGCGCTGCCCGCGCGCTGCGAGGCCCATGGCCAGCGCGGCCGAGGAGGTCGTCTTGCCCACCCCGCCCGAGCCCGCGACGATGCAGATCCGCTTGCCCTCCAGGCGGTCGCCGACGCTCACGCGAAGGCCCCCGCGAGGCGGCGCAGCTCGGGAGCGCCGAGGCTCCCGGAGACGACGAAGGGCAGCGTGACCACCGGCGTGCCCTCGCCGAGCGCGCGGCGCAGGCGCTGCAGCTGCGCGCGCTGGGCGCGGGCCCGGGCGTGCTGGTGGCCGGCCAGGCGCGAGGGCGCGTCGTCGCGGAGGGCGAGCGTGCGCGCGTCGGCGGCGGTGAGGCGGTCGGGGAGCAGCCCGTTGACCACCGCGAGGTCGAGCTGGAGGCCGAGGGCGGCGCCCACGTGGTCGCGCACGGCCAGGGCCTCGTTGACCGGCATCTCCTCGGGGGTGGCGACGGCCACGACTCCCGTCCGCGCCGGGTCGGACAGCATCTGGTGGATCGTACGGCCCTGGCGCGCGATGGGGCCCACCCGCGCGATGTCGGCGAACGTGCGGGGCGCGTCGAGCAGCGCGACGCCGTGGCCCGTGGCCGGCGCGTCGAGGACCACGAGGTCGTAGGGCTCGAACCCCGCGCGCCGGCGGCCGGGCTGGGCGAGCTCCCAGACCTTCCCGATGGTCACGAGCTCGCGCATGCCCGGCGTGGAGGCGAAGAGGTAGCTGAACAGGCGCGACGCGGCGAGCGTCCGCGCGAGCGCCCGCGAGGGGAGCTGGTCGACGAGGTACTCCTCCGCGGCGTCCTGCGGGTCGATCGAGATGTGCGCGAGGCCCGGGGCGACGGTCCGCTCGGTGAAGGTCGGGACCTCCTCGGCGTCCAGTGCGCGCGAGGCGTCGCCGCGGGCGGCGACCTCGGCGACGATGGCCCGGCGGCCCGCCTGCGCGGCGGCGAGGCCGAGCGCGAGCGCGACCGTGGTCTTCCCGACGCCGCCCTTGCCCGTGACGACGACGAGGTCCTTGCCCGCGAGGCTCAGGGCCGTTCGCCGTCCCAGTAGTCGCGTTGTGCGTCGTTCGACACGATCAGGCGGCCG
>CAXUES010000255.1:1265-5143 GCA_964250185.1 uncultured Solirubrobacteraceae bacterium
CCAGCGGCTCGACGCGGAAGAGGACGCCGCCGCCGATGTTGACCTTCTGCGACCGGGGGTAGTGCGCGACGTCGCTGTCCACGCGGGTGCCGAAGGCGAGGTAGGTCAGCCCGTCGGGGCCCGCCTCCAGCGCGTGGGCGACGCCGGAGCGCGGTGGGCGGCCGAGCACCGAGCCCGGGCCGATCTCCAACCGATCGCGACCGAGCCAGGCGCGGCCGGCGCCCTCCAGGACGACGAAGCACTCCTCCTCGGCGCTGTGCCAGTGCGGCGGGCAGGAGAGGGCACCCGGGTCAAGCGTGGTGTGGCGCAGGCCGGCGCGCTGCACGCCCAGCGCGTCGCCGAGGTCGCGCTCGACGCCGCCGGAGCCCGGGTCGTCGTAGCGCTCCGCGCGCACGTCGGCGAGGCGCACGAGCGCGGGCATCCGGGGGAGGTCGAGGTCGGGCACGCCGCCCCCGACCAGGCCCGCGCCGACGGGACGGCGGCGGCGCAGCCCGGTCCCGGGGCCCGCGCCGAGGACGACGAGCTCGAGGCCCCCCTCGGCCACGTCGGCGATGACCGGGCGGCGCTCGCCGTGGCCGTGCAGGGCGTCGCCGGCCCGCAGGCCCAGGCGCTCGCCGTCGACGACCACGGTGCCCGCCCCGCGCAGGACGAAGGCCGTCTCCTCCTCGTGGCCGCCCGCGCCGGGGCCCTGGGGGCGGGGGCCCGCGTCGAGGACGTGGTGGGCCACGTCGGCGACGGCCAGGCCGATGGCGCGGCCCAGGCCCGGCCCGGCGCCCGCGGCCAGCGTCGTGAGGTGGGGGTGCCCCGACATCCGGCGCCGATGCTAGTTCGCGCCCTGCTCCTGGGAGGAGAACGGGCGGCGCGCGCGAAATGCCCGTGCGTGAGCTCCCCCTCCAAGCCGAAGGTCATCGCCTTCGCCAACCAGAAGGGCGGCGTGGCCAAGACGACCACGACGCTCAACCTGGCCGTGGCCTTCGCGGAGAAGGGCTTCCGCGTGCTGTGCGTCGACATGGACCCGCAGGGCAACCTGACCATGAGCCAGGGGATCGACCCGGACACCGTGGAGGAGTCGATGTTCGACGTCCTCGTCCACGACCTCCCGATCCGCCAGGTCATCAAGAAGCGCGAGATCGACATCGCCTGCGCTTCGATCGACCTCGCCGGCGCCGAGATCGCGATGTCGACGAAGATCGGCCGCGAGCGCTCGCTGGAGAAGGCCTTCCGCGCGATCAACGACGACTACGACTTCATCTGCATCGACACCCCGCCGTCGCTCGGGCTGCTGACCATCAACGCGCTCACCGCGGCCGACAAGGTGATCGTGCCCGTGCAGTGCGAGTACCTCTCGATGCGCGGCCTCATCCAGCTGCAGAACACGCTGCACATGATCCGGGAGAACCTCAACCCGGACGTGCAGATCGAGGGCATCCTGCCGACGCTCATGGACACGCGGACCACGCACGCCAAGGAGGCGATCGAGATCCTCGAGGAGAACTTCGGCGACCGCGTCTTCGCCTCGCGCATCCGCAAGACCGTGCGCTTCGCCGAGGCGCCCGTGAAGGGGATGTCGGTGCTCCGTTACGATCCCGACGGCATGGCTGCTGAGTCGTACCGTGCCCTCGCCAAGGAGGTCCTGTCGCATGGCTAACCAGAAGCGCGCGAGCATGCGCGAAGGTCCCCTCGCCGCGCTCTTCCGTCGCACGGAGGAGCTGCAGGAGGAAGGCCGCCTCGACGAGCACGGCAACCCGATCGCGCCGCCGCCGGCGCGCGACCTCGTGGCCGAGGCCTCCGAGCCGTCCCCGGCCGCGGTCGCCCGCGCCGCCGAGGAGGGCCCGGACACGTCCGACGACCGCGAGGTCCGCCGCCAGGAGCGCGAGGAGCGGCGCCTGGCCGCCGAGCGCTCCCCGCAGGAGCCCGCGACGGCCGCCGGCCGCGAGGCGGCGGAGCGCTCCTACCCGCACCCCGGCTTCGAGGCCGAGCCCGTCGAGGAGGAGGCGCCCGTCCCGGCGCCCTCCGCCCACGAGCGCCTGCGCAACGCGTTCTCCTCCGAGCTGCCCGACGACCTGCTCGCGCCGGTGCGCGACCCGGAGCCCGAGCCGCAGCGCGAGGACCCGCGCATGCCCAAGGGGGAGCCCAACCCGTGGGGCAAGGCGCGCGGCATCGGCCACCCGACCATCCGCGTCGTCGGCGTCGGCGGCGCCGGCGTCAACGCCGTCAACCGCATGGTGGAGGCCGAGGTGGCCGGGATCGAGTTCCTGGCCATCAACACCGACGTCCAGTCGCTGCAGGCCTCCACCGCCGACATCACGCTGCAGATCGGCACGGGCATCACCCGTGGCCTCGGCGCCGGCGCCAACCCGGACCTCGGCCGCGCGTCGGCCATGGAGGACCACGACAAGATCAAGGCGCTGCTCAAGGGCAGCGACATGGTCTTCATCGCCGCCGGCGCCGGCGGTGGGACGGGCACGGGGGCGGCCCCGGTCGTCGCGCGCATCGCCAAGGAGCTCGGCGCGCTGACCGTCGGGATCATCACCCGGCCGTTCGGCTTCGAGGGCTCGCGCCGCGCCTCGGCCGCCGAGGGCGGCGTCTCCGCGCTCGGCGACGAGGTCGACACGCTCATCGTCGTGCCGAACAACCGCCTGCTCAGCGTGCTGGACAAGCAGGTGTCGATGGTCGACGCCTTCCGCGTGGCCGACGACGTCCTGCGCCAGGGCGTGCAGGGCATCTCCGACCTGGTGACGCTCCCGGGCCTGATCAACCTCGACTTCGCCGACGTGCGGACGATCATGTCCGACGCGGGCCCGGCGCTGCTGGGCATCGGCATGGGCGCGGGCGAGTCGCGCGCGGTGGACGCCTCCCGGCGGGCGGTCGAGTCGCCGCTGCTGGAGACCTCGATGGAGGGCGCCCGCAAGATCCTCCTGTCGATCACGGCGGGCGACGACCTCTCGCTCTTCGAGGTCAACGAGGCGGCCAAGGCCGTCGCCGAGGCGGCGCACCCCGACGCGAACATCATCTTCGGGGCGATGGTCGACGAGAAGCTCGAGGACCAGGTCTGGGTGACGGTCGTGGCCACGGGCTACTCCGACCACCCGCGCCGCTCCGCGGTCTCCGAGCGCGCGTCGACGCGCTACGAGGAGCCGCGCGGCGAGGTGCGCGTGGAGCGGGTGGACCGCGATCGCGGGGAGCGCCGCAACGCCGCGGCGCCCGCGCCGTCGCGCCCGCGCCGCTCGGCCGACGACCTCGACGTGCCCGAGTTCATCCCGCGCGGACGCTGAGTTGAGCCGCGCCGGCGTCGTCGCCGCGGGCTCCGGCCCGGCGGCGGCCGCCGGGGCGCGCGTGCTGGCCGACGGGGGCAACGCGATCGACGCGGCCCTCGCGGCGGTCCTGACCTCGTGCGTCTCCGAGCCGCTGCTCACCGGGCTGGGCGCGGGCGGGTACCTGCTCGCGGTCGGCTTCGACGCGGAGCCCGTCCTGCTGGACTTCTTCGTGGCGGCTCCGGGGCTGGGGAGCTCCCGCCTCGGTGGCGACGACCTGCGCGAGGCGATCGTCGACTTCGGCGACACGACGCAGGCCTTCCACGTCGGCGCGTCCTCGGTGGGGGCGTGGGGGATGCCCGCGGGGCTGGAGGCGGCCTCGCGGCGGTGGGGCTCGGTGCCGTTGGCCAGGCTGTGCGCGCCGGCCGCGGCGCTCGCGCGCGGTGGGGTGCGCCTGACGGAGATCCAGGGCTACCTCATGCGGATCCTCGACCCGATCCTGCGCTCCTCGACCGAGGCGGCCGACGTCTTCGCCCCGGGCGGGCAGGCGCTGCGGGAGGGCGACACGTGGGCCTGGGCCGAGCTCGGCGACGCGCTCGAGCGCCTGGGCGCCGAGGGCGCCGC
>CAXUES010000256.1:0-5132 GCA_964250185.1 uncultured Solirubrobacteraceae bacterium
CGCCCGGGTACGCCGGTGAGCACATGAGCACCCCACGGCGCGCCCGAAGCGACAGACGACCAAGAAGAAGGTGGCGCCGCGCGTCATCCTCGCGTTCGTCCTCGGCGCGCTCATCGCGATCCTCGCGGTCATCAACCTGGACAAGGTGGGGCTGGACCTCATCTTCGGGACCGTCCGCACCCCGCTCATCCTGGTCATCGCCATCAGCGTGCTCGTCGGCGCGCTGCTGGGCGCGGTCGCCGCGGGGACGGCGGCCGCGAAGCGCAGCAGCCGCTAGGCGGCGGTGCCGCGCTCGTCCCAGCGCAGGTAGGACGCGCGGTGCTGGGCCCAGGCGCGGGGCTCCTCCTGGGCGGGGACGGCGTCCTCGCCCAGGTCGCGGACGAGCTCGCGCACGCCGCCGTCCCAGGCGCGCTGGCGGAAGCCGAAGCCCTGGAAGAGCCGCAGGGCGCGGTAGTTGTCGGCCTGGACCTGGGCGACGACGTGGCGCACGCCGGTGGCCTCGGCCCGCTCGATGATGGCCTCGATGAGATCGGCGCCGACGCCCATGCCGTGCTGGTCGTCGCGGACGACGATGGCGATCTCCGCTTCCTCGGGCGCCTGGCGACTCGAGACGGAGCGGGCGACGCCGAGCAGGTCGCCCTCGTCCCCGGCCGGGTGGGCGACGAGCGCGTGGTGGCGCTCGTGGTCGACCTCGGTGAAGTAGTTGAGGTCCGCCGAGGACAGGTGGCCCTTGGCGGCGTGGTAGCGGCGGTAGCGCGTGTCGTCCGACAGCTGGCTGTGGAACTGGACGAGCGCGTCCTTGTCGTGCGGCTGGATGGGTCGGAGGCGTATTGCCACACCAACATCATGGGGCACATCGCCTCGCGTGGCGGTGGGTCTCGTCACACTGGTATGTCAGTGTTGGCGCAACGGTCCTCGCAGGACGTCGACGAGCGGCTCGATGGCTCCCGCGAGCTCCTCTGCGAGCTCCGGAACGGCCGAGGTGACCTCCGCGCCGATGATGTCGCAGCGCGCCGCCACGTCGGCGAGCAGGTCCCGCAGCTGCGCGAGCGAGAGCCCGCCGGGAGCCGGGAACGTGGCGGGCAGGACCTCGGGATCGAGCACGTCGAGGTCGAGGTGCACGAAGACCGGGCCCGAGAGCTGCGACAGGTCGGCGGGCAGCTCGAGCCGGGCCGCTCCGATCGCGTCGCGCTCGGCGCCCTCCGCGTCGCGGGCGTCGACGAAGCGGACGTCGGCGAGCTCGGGCCCCGTGCCCAGGCCGGCGTCCCAGCGCCCGACGGACGCGCCCAGGCACATGCCGCCCAGGAAGCCCGAGGGCGTCGAGGCGGGCGTGTGCAGGTCGGGGTGGGCGTCCAGCCACAGCAGCGTCGCGGTGGGATGGGCGTCCCACACCGCCGGCAGCGTCCCCAGGCAGATGCTGCAGTCCCCGGCCAGCAGGAGCGGGCGCTCCCCGGCGGCCACGGCATCGCGGACGACGTCCCCGAGCGTGGCCAGGCCGTCATGGGCGCCGGCGAGGTCCTCCTCCCAGCCGCCCTCCCGCGGGTCGCCGGCGGTCCCGATGACCTCGGCGCCCACCCGGGCGCCGAGGGCGAGGGCGCCCTCCAGCCCCGCGGCGGAGCGGTCGGAGGTGCGGGAGGCGAGCACGGCGGCCCTCATGCGGGCGCCGGTGCGGGGAGGTGGGACATGAGCCCATCCTCCCCGCAGCGGGCCCCGAGCTAGCGCGCGGCCCGCAGGCGGCCCGAGCGGACCGCCGTCGTGCTGCGCAGCGTCCCCGCCCTGTTGGTGACCTCGATGCGCACCGTCGCGCGGCCGGTGCGCGCGATGGCCCGGCGGGCCGCCGCGGCGATGCGCACGCGGATGACCCGCGTGGAGCCCGAGCCGATCCGGTAGCTCACCCGGCCGATCCGCTTGCCCGAGCGCTCCAGGGTCACCGTGCCACGGCACGTCAGGCGCTCGGCCGTCCGCGGGCAGGCCACCCGCACCGGCGCCGAGCCGCTCCGCGACAGGCGGAACGTCCCGAGCGCGATGCGCGCCTTCGGCGAGCGGAGGCGCGGCGGCGTCCCCGGGGTCGCGGGGGCGGCGGGCGCCGCGGGCGCCGCGGGCGCGGCCGGGGTCGCCGGCGTGCCCGGGGTCGTCGCCGGCGTCGTGGGCACGTCCCCGGGCGTCGCCGGGTCCTCCGGCGCGGCCGGCGGCAGGTCGGCGATGACGCCGAGGTGGGTCAACGCCGCCTTCATGACCGCCGTGCGCTGGCCGTCCTCGCGGATGCCCTCGAACCCGAAGGCCAGGTACACCGAGTCGGCGGTGCGCACGGCCGGGGCGACGGCTAGGCCGATGTCGGTCGTGGCGCGCCACGGCACCGTCGTGTCCTCCTCGGAGCCCGCGGGCGCCGGACCGGACTCGAAGCCCTCCAGGCCGGCCTCGAAGCCCGACTCGGCCACCACGCCCCCGTCGGCGAGCACCTCCGCGTCATCGACGAACACGCCCAGGCCGCTGACGGCCGGGTCCTGCAGGTAGGAGATGGAGACCTCCACCTGCTTGCCGGCGTAGGCCGACAGGTCGATGTCCCAGTCCTCGTAGCCCTCCGAGGCGCCCGTGGCGGCGTTCCAGGACCCCGAGGTCCCGGTGGGCAGGCACTCCTCGTCGGAGACCCGCGTCTGGTAGCGGTCGACGAAGGGCGAGTCGGCGTTCCAGTTGACCTCCGAGCACGACGAGCCCGTGTCGGTGCTCGTGTGGCCGTTGGCGTCGGGCAGCGTCGTCCAGTCGTCCTGGCCGACGGTGTGGGCCTCGACGAACACGAAGTCGTAGTCGAGCTCCGTGTCGCGCGAGATCTTGAACTGCAGGGCGCCGGAGCCCTTGCCGGTCAGGTCGACCGTGCGGCGCAGGCGCCGCCAGCCGGAGGCGTCGTCCTCGGCCACGGCGTAGCCGGTCCCCGTGGCGGGCGAGTACGGCGCGGGCCCCTCGAACGTCGCGAACGGCGACGAGGCGAACTGCGGGTAGCGCTCCGGATCGAGCACCGACGACGTGGTGATCGCCGTGGAGAGCTTCACCTGGTCGTCGGCCGACGTCCCGCCGTCCAGCGCGAACGGCGTGCCGCCGAGCTCGTCGGTGAGCTTGAGCTCGGCCGCGCCGACCGCGGCCTTGGCCTCGGCGACGTCACCGGACTCCCCGCCCGCCGCGATCGACTGCGTGTAGGCCCCCAGGTCGTACTGGAGGAAGTCGTCCGAGACGAGCACGCAGCGGTTGAACGTCGCGGAGTACTCCGTCGCCGGGTCCTCCGAGTCGCAGAACGGCGGCTCGCCCTGCGGGTTGAACGCGTAGACGCCCGCGGTCGCCGCCGTGGCGGCGTGCTGGCCCGTGTACAGCAGCCGGCCGCCCTCGTGCAGGTAGGAGCGCACGGCCAGCGTCGTGTCGTTGGAGAGCTTCGTCACCCCCGTGCCGCCGGGCTGGCCCGGTCCGCGCGGGAGCAGGTCGGTGCCCGTGTACCAGACCACGGCCTTGTAGTGCGAGAGCACCCCGAGCTCGTCGGGAGCGGCGCCCCGCGCGTCGACGTCGTAGGTGTCGAACGCGACGCCCGAGGCGCGCAGCGCGTCGGCGTACTGGCTCGTGAACGACGGGCCGTCCGCCTTGGTGATCGCCGGGAAGGCGCTCGTGCCCGTGTAGTTCTCGGCCTGCAGGAGCAGGACGGGCGCGTCGGAGTCGGCGGCCACGTCGTAGGCGAAGCCCGGCGAGCGGCGTCCGGACGCCTCGAAGGCGACCTCGACGCTGTCGCCGGCCTTGGTGCCGGTGACCTCGCCGCGGACCTCGTGCATGACGATGCCGCCCGAGCGCTCGCCCGTGGCGACCTCGGTGGTGGGCGCGGACTGCTCCGGCCCGCCGTTGATGCGGAACTTCACGGTGACGTCGCCGAGCTTGCGCTTGGCGGTGACCGCGACGGTCTGCGGGTTGCCGTGGGAGACCGCGAAGCGGTGGGGCTGGAAGTCGGGCACGGTGTTGCCCAGGTAGGAGTCCGGCTCGCTCATGTCGTCGGCCGCGTCGGCCACGTCGAGGGCGAACGGGACGTTCTTGAGGAACGCGGCCTGCAGGTCGGCCTCGGAGTCCTGGAACTCGAAGACCGACTCGCCACCGCCCCGGTCGGGATCGCTGACGTCCATCTCCGGCGTCCAGCTGAAGGTGCCGTAGCGCTGGTTGGTGTGGTCGATCGTGTCGCCGTTGGTCGTGTAGAGCTCGGCGGAGGTGTCGGGGTCGTAGGCGTCGGGGGCCTCGTCGCCCGGCGAGCCCTTGATGGCCGGATCGGCGTCGGTGCCCGACAGCGCGCGGTAGACCGCGTCGTCCACCGAGGGGGTCTCCACCTGGTAGCCGTAGGGGTAGAGCAGCAGCTCGGCCGCGGAGTGCCAGTTGATGACGCTGACGAAGTGCTCGTCGCGGTAGAGCTTGTCGATGGCCTGCGTCTCGGGCTCGGAGGCCGGCCCGCTGCCGCGGTAGGTCTCGTCGGCCGGATCGGGCGAGGAGCCCTCGTCGTCGCGGCCCCAGTTCGTCGGGAAGTTGCGGTTGAGGTCGACGCCGTCGCCGCTCTGGATCCCCGGCACGCCGTTGACCTCGCGCAGGTTCTTGCGCCACAGGCGGTTGCCCGGGGTGAAGGTGAAGTCGTAGCCGTCCGGGTTGAGGTTCGTGACGAACCACAGCTCGCGCGTGCGCAGCAGCCGGGTGATGCGTTCGTCGGAGCCGTAGCCCGCGGCGGTCTGCTGGGCGAAGCGGCGGATCATCTCGGGCGTGATCCACTCCCGGGCGTGCTGGGCGGCCTGGTACATGACCGCGGGACGCTCGCCGCGCGGCGTGTCCTTGACGTCCTTGGTCATGCGCAGCGCGAGCAGCGGCTTGCCCTGGACCGAGGTGCCGAACCGCACGGCCTGCACGAGGTCGGGGTTGGCGTCGGCGAGGGCCAGGAGCTCCTGGTAGATCGTCTGGCGCTTGGTCCCGTCCTCGTTCGTGCCGACGTAGGTGTCGTCGAAGTACGGGCGGTAGACCTCATAGGAGCCGTCGGGCTGGACCTCGCGGCGGGCGGACTCCGCGGCGGAGTCTCCGCGGGCGTCGCGCTTGAGCGCCGGGGCGAGGCCCGCCTTGCGCAGCGCGCG
>CAXUES010000257.1:0-5091 GCA_964250185.1 uncultured Solirubrobacteraceae bacterium
GTCGGTGATCGCGCCGCGGATGGCGGGGACGACGTCGGTGGAGACCTGCTGGGTCGCGGCGGCCTGCGCGAGGCGGTCGCCGCTCACCGTCCCGAACCACAGCGCGCGGCCGAAGGCGAGCGCCAGCGCGACGAGGAACACCAGGAAGAGGAGGCCGATGCGCCGGTCGACGAGCACGGGCACTACCCGACGGGGGCGGCCGCGGTGGCGGCTGCGGGTTCCGCCGTGCTCGCCGCGGGAGCGGCGGCGCTCGCGGCGGGCGCGGCGGTGCTCGCGGTCGGCGCCGGGGCCGGGGCCGGGGTGGCCTCGGTGGTCGGGTCGACGGCCGCGGCGGTGCCCGTGACCGCCGGCGTGGCCGAGGGCGCGGCGGCGGCGCTCACGTCGCCGGGGGTGGTGATGTTCGCGACCGCGGCGGCGGGGTCGACGCCCGCGGCGCTCACGTAGCCGACGTCGCCGGGGGCCGGCATGACCATGCCCTTGGCGCCCGCGAGCTCCTGAAGCTGCTCGCCGCCGTCGGTCTGCGTGAGCTGGCGGCGCAGGTCGGCGTTCTGCAGCTCGAGGGCCGAGGAGGTCTGCACGGCGTGGCCGATGCCCGTGTTGAGCTTGAGCAGGGAGACCTGCAGGAAGACGATGCCGAGCAGGAGCGCCGCGAGGACGCCGATCCACAGGCGCCCGCGCATGAGCCGCTCGAGGAGGCTCGCGTCGGGCAGGGCGCGGGCGCGGCGGGCGAGGCGCAGGCCGAGCGGGGCGACCGCCACCGAGCCCTGCCCCGTGGACGACGGCGCACGGCGCGCCACGGCGGCGCCACGCGCGGCGCCGGAGACGCGCCGCGGGGTGGTGGTCGCGGCGCGCCGGGCGCGGGTCGGGCGGGCGGGTGCGGTGGCAGTCGGCATGCTCAGGGTCCGTCTCTCTCGGTCAGGTCACGCGGGCAGCTTCCGCGCGGCACGAAGCCGCGCGGAGCTCGCGCGTGGGTTGTCGGCCGTCTCGCCCGGGGTCGGGACGATCGAGCGGCGGGTCAGCAGCTCCGCCTCCGGCTCGTGGCCGCAGACGCAGATGGGCAGGTCGGGCGGGCAGGTGCAGCCCGTGGCGCGCTCGACGAGGAAGCGCTTGACGCGCCGGTCCTCGAGCGAGTGGAAGGAGATGGCGGCCAGGCGGCCGCCCGGCGCGAGCAGGTCGAAGGCCAGCGGCAGCGCCGCGTCGATCTGGCCGAGCTCGTCGTTGACCGCGATGCGGATGGCCTGGAAGCTGCGCTTGGCGGGGTGGCCACCGGCGAACTGCGCCTTGACCGGCACCGCGGTGCGGATCACGTCGACGAGATCGTGGGTCGTGGTGAGCGGGTGCTCCTCGCGGGTGCGCACGATCGCGCGGGCGATGCGGTCGGCGAACTTCTCCTCGCCGAGCTGGCGCAGCGCCTGGCGCAGGCGGCGCTCGTCCCACGTGGCCAGCAGCTCGGCGGCGGTGAGCTCCTGGTCGGGGTCCATGCGCATGTCCAGCGGCGCGTCGTAGCTGTAGGAGAAGCCGCGCTCGAGCGTGTCGATCTGCATCGAGCTCATGCCGAGGTCGGCGTAGACGAGGTCGGCGGCGACGCCCTCCTCGAGCAGCGTGGCCAGGCCCTCGGCGAAGGCGGCCCGGACGAAGCGCGTGTGGCACTCGACCTCGTCGGCGAACTCGGCGAAGCGCCGCTCGGCCTCGGGGTCGCGGTCGATCGCGATGAACGTGCCCTCGCGGCCCAGCCGCTCGGCGACCAGGCGGGCGTGGCCGCCGGCGCCGAAGGTGCAGTCGACGGCGACGTCGCCCGGCTGGGGGTCGCCGAGGGCGATGAGCTCGCCGGCGAGGACGGGGACGTGGGAGGCCATGGCCTCCAGGATGGCCCTCATGCCGCGGGACCCGGCAGGCCGGAGAACTCGGCCATGAGCTCGCCGATGTCCAGGTCGTCGTTGTAGGTCGCCCAGGCCTCGCGGTCCCAGACCTCGATGCGGTCGTCGACGCCGTTGACGACGACCTCCTTGGAGAGGGCCGCGTGGCCCAGGAGCGCGGGCGGCACACCGACGCGGCCGGCCGAATCGAGCTCGGTCTCGAAGGAGTTGGAGAACCAGAAGCGCTTGAGCTTGTCGCGACGTGCGTCGAGCGGGCTCAGCAGGTCCAGCTGCGAGGCGACGAAGGTCTCGAAGTCGCGCTGGGGCCAGATCGTCATGCAGCGCTCCGTGCCGCGTGCGAGCACGACCTGGTCCGAGAGCGACGACCGGAACTTGGCGGGCACGGTGAGCCGGTTCTTGGCGTCGAGTGAGTAGTCGAAGGTGCCGCTGAAGGCCATGTGGGGCTCAAGACGCGGGCCGGAGTGGAGGAGTGGGAGGAGCCCCTCCACCCCGGCCCGCGGTTCGCGAAGCTACCCCACCTTCCCCCACCCTGCAACCCGATCTGCACCCATTTCCCCACTTGTTCTCCGAACGGACGGATGGTCGACCGAGAAGTGCCGTCTGAGCAGGGGAGTTCGCGGTGGGGCGCCGAGGCCCTCCCCGACCCGGCGCGACGCAAGGCGCCCTGCAGGACGCCGTCGCGCACGCGTCCGTGCGGGCGGCGGGGCGTTCCGTCCTGCCCGTGTGCCTCGGGTGGGGCGGTGTGGGGCGTCCGAGGGGGCGGCGGTGGGGCGAGCGGGGCGGGTGGCCGCTTGCGCGCGCGTCGCTCGCGCGCGCGGCGCCCGGGTGCGCCCGCGCGCGCGTGAGCCCGCGGCCGTGAGGTTGAGCCTGCGTTGGGGAGGCCGGGAGGCTCGACCGGGCACGCTCCGGGCCCGTACCATCGAACGGCCCGGCGGACCGACCGCGTGGGCGTCAGAGCCGAGCCGGATGCCCGGCCCAACGACGGGAGCCCTCATGACCACACGCGTCTCCACCCACCGCCACCGCCGCCTCGCGGCCGCCGCGCTGGCCACGCTGACGATGGTGCCGCTCGCCGCGGGCTGCGGCTCCAGCGACGACAGCAGCGCGTCGTCCGGATCCGACAGCGACCTCGCGGCGCTCGCCCCGGCCGCCTCGCTGGCCTTCGTGCAGGCGACGATCGACCCCGAGGGCGATCAGAAGACGGCCGTCGATGCGGTCTCCAAGAAGCTCCTGCGGGTCGACAGCCCCGCCGCCGCGATCCAGAAGGCCTACGACAGCGACGAGGGCTCCGGCGCCTACGCGCGGGAGATCGAGCCGTGGCTGGGCGACGAGGTCGCGCTGGCCGTGACGAGCGCCAAGGCCGGCAGCGACCCCGACATCGCCGTCATCGCCGAGGCCAAGGACGACGACGCGCAGAAGGGCGTCGACGCGGTGGCCAAGTCGAGCGACAAGCCCTTCACCAAGAGCGGCAGCTACGACGGCGTCGACTTCAAGCAGGGCAGCGACGGGCTCGTCGGGGCGGTCGACGACCACGTCGTCGTGGCCTCCACCCCGGCCGCCTTCCGCGCGGTCGTCGACACCTCCAAGGGTGACGGGCTCGACAAGAGCGCCGACTTCACCAAGGCGACCGACGCCCTCTCCGGCGACCCTGTCGGCTCGGCCTACTTCGACGTGCGCCGCGTCGTCCAGCTGGCGATCGCGTCCGATCCCGACGTCGCCAAGCAGACCGACGCCATCGAGCAGTCGTTGCGCGACGTCCGCGCCGCCGCGGTCGGCCTGAGCGTCACCGAGACCTCGCTCAAGCTCTCCTCGGCCACCCTGGGCGCCCCGGCGGCCTCGGGCGACCCGGCGGCGACCGCCGCCGCCCTCCCGGCCGGCTCCTGGCTGGCCGCCGGCCTCGGCGACGTCGGGCAGGCCCTCACCAAGGGCCTCGCGCAGTTCAAGTCCGTCGCGGCGTCGAGCTCGGGCGCCTCGGCGCAGCAGTTCGACCAGGGCCTGCAGCAGTTCCAGCAGGCCACGGGGCTGGACCTGCAGAAGGACGTGCTGTCGTGGATGGGCGACGGTGGCCTCTTCGTCCGTGGGTCCGGCCTCACCGACATCGGCGGCGCGCTGGTGGTCACCACCAAGGATCCCGCGACGACCAAGAGGACGCTCGCGCGCGTGCAGCAGCTCGTGCAGCAGTCGGGCCAGCGGGTCGCGCCGCTGACCGGCAACAGCGTCGACGAGGGCTTCTCGATCACCCCGAGCGGCGCCCCCGTCGAGGTGCTCGTGGCGGTGGGCGGCGACAAGTTCGTCGTCGCCGTCAACCGGTCGGCGCTGCAGGAGGCGCTCGACACCACCCGCCCGCTGAGCGACGACCCGGCCTACAAGGCGGCGGGCGAGGCCCTCGGCGACGGCCTCAAGCCGTCGCTGTTCATCGACGCGCGCACCGTGGTGTCGCTGGTCGGCCTCGCCGCCGGGAGCGACCCCAGCTTCCAGCAGGCCCGGCCGTACCTCGACGCGCTCACGACGATCGCCGCGGGCGGCTCGCGCGACGGCGACGTGGCCAAGCAGACGGTCGTCGTCGGCCTGCGCTAGCCCCCGGTCTCCGCGCCGCCCGAGCTCGCCGGCCGTCCTCGCGACGGCCGGCGGAGGACGGCGGCGCACCCGCATCACAGGAGCCTCGCGGCGAGTCCCGCCCCGACGAGCAGCATCACGGCCGGGACGAGCAGCAGCGCGACGACGAGCTGGATCTTCGGCGCCGCCCGCGCCGCGTCGTCGCGGACCAGGCGCGCGCGCTCGCTCCGTGCGTCGGCGGCGAGCGAGGCGAGCACGTCGGCCAGTGGCGTGCCGTGGCGGTCGGCGCGGTCGATGGCCGCCACGAGCCCGTGCACCGCGGGGATCGGGCAGCGCCGCGCGAGCCGGGCGAGCACCTCGCCGCGCCGGACGCCGAGCGCCGCCTGCCGCGCCGCCGCGCCGAGCTCGCGCGCGAGCAGGCCCCGATGCCGGCGGGCCACCTCCGCGAACGCCCGCCCCGGACCCAACCCGGCGGCGGTCGCCACCCGGACGAGGTCGAGCACCTCGGCGGCCTCGGTCTCCAGCCGGGCCACGCGACGGCGGCGGCGCCGGACGAGCCAGCCGTCCGGCGCCCACCACGCGGCGGCGGGCAGCCCGGGGAGGACCACGAGCCACAGGCGCCCCGGAGCCGCTCCGGCCAGCGGCAGGGCGAGCACCG
>CAXUES010000258.1:0-5073 GCA_964250185.1 uncultured Solirubrobacteraceae bacterium
TCCACCGAGGCCGGCCTGGGCTGGCTCAGGCCGCGCTCGACCAGGACAGGCTGTCGTGCAGCCTCGGGGACTCCCAGTCCTCGGGCAGCGTCCGCTTGAGCTGCAGGGACGCCGTGGCGCCGGAGAGCTCGAGCAGGCAGATCTGGTTGTCGAAGAGCGGGTCCTGGGTGAAGCGCCAGCGGACCTCCGGCCGGGCGACGCCCGCGGCCCGGGCCATCGCCCGCGCGACGGCCGCGGCGGGACGCGACGCGGCCGCGCGCAGCACGCGTCGCTCCTTCTTGTCCAGCGGGTTGCGGATCGGCGAGCAGACCGCCTGGATGATCCGCGAGTCCACCCGCCGGCCGCGGAACTCCGCCTCGGCCACGTAGGCGTGGTGCACGTCGCCGCTGAGCACCGCGATCGTCGCGGGCGCGTCGCGGCCCGTGCCCGCGTCGGCGAGCAGGCGCGTCAGGCGCTGGAAGGACTGCCCGAACGCCGCCCAGTGCTCCAGGTCGACGTCCTGGCGGATCTTCTCCGCGCGGCGCGCGAAGCGCCGCCCCCAGGCCCCGCCGCACACCGCCTCGTTCCAGGCCTCGAGGTGGTGCAGGCCCGGCGCGAGCAGCCAGGGCAGCGACGTGGCCACGAGCAGGTGGGTCGCGCCGGGCTCGTGCAGCTGCGCCTCGACCCAGTCCAGCTCGTCGTCGGAGAGCATCTTGCGGTCGCCCTCCTCGAGGATCCGCCCGGCGCGGGAGTCGAGCACGACCAATCGCGTGGCGCCGAGGTCGCGCCGGAAGCTCCAGCGCGTGCCGGCGACCTCGTCGGCCGCACGGGCGGCGAAGTGCTGCATCGTGCGGGTGTGGTCGCCGCCCTCGCGCAGCTCGGTGTAGAGCTCGTCCCGGGCGAGCTCCGCCGGGCTCATGTTGCCCAGGTGCTGGTAGAGCCAGTAGCTCGCGTAGGCGCCGAGGATGCGCTCGCGCCACCACGCCCGCTCGCGGATCTCGCGCACCCAGGTCTCGGAGGTGTTCCAGTCGTCGTGGACGTCGTGGTCGTCGAAGATCATCGCGGAGGCCACCGTGCTCAGCAGCCAGCGCAGCGAGTCGTCCAGCCAGGACTCCTGGTAGAGCCAGGTGTACTCCTCGAAGTCGCCCACCTCGGTGGCCGGCGCGCTGGAGTGGCGCTCCCCGGACTCCAGGCGCAGCGTGATGCGGTCCTGCACGCCGGGGGAGACCTCGTCGGCGTAGATCTGGTCGCCCACGAGCAGCAGGAGGTCCGGCCACGATGTGGGCTCCTGCCCCCGCATCTCGGCGACCAGGCCGGCGAGCGCGTCGACCTCGCGGCCGCGCGGGTCCTGGTCCTTGGTCATCGACCAGGGCGGCCCGTCGGGCACCGAGACGCGGCAGGAGCCGAAGGCCAGGCGCACGTCCCCGCCGGGCGAGAGCGTCCGCACGTAGCTCGGACCGAAGGCCGCGTCCTCCAGCGGCCAGCACCGCTCCCCGTCGAGGTGGACCTCGTAGGCGGTGCAGCACCCCGGCTGCAGGTCGTGCACGCACACGAGCGCGTAGTGGTGCACGCCGACCTGGAAGCTCGCGGCGCGGTGGTCGAGCACCGTCACCTCGCACGGGCCGTCGACCTCCACCCAGACCGTCGCCTCGGTCTCCCCGACGTAGCGCAGGAGGGGTCCCAGGACGAGCTCGGCCATCGGCGGACACTATCCCGGCCGACGGGGCCGCCATCATGCCCGGATCGCCCCGACGCGCTTCGCCACCCCGGACGAGCTCACGCCGCGCGAGCTGCGCGACGCGGCCGTGCGCTGGCCGCGGCCGTCCGAGCTCGACCTGCCCGTCAGCTGGACGCCGCCCACCGTCGCCGAGGCCGCGGCCGCGCTGCACCTGGACCGCGTCGGCGACCTGCTCGCCCACCTGCCGCGCGACACGGGGGAGGGGCGCACGCTGGCCGAGCTCGTCCCGGAGGAGAACGCCACGGTGGTCGTCGAGGTCCGCTCGATCACCTCGCGGCCCGTGCGCCGCCGCGGCATGAAGCCGCTGGTGGAGGCGGTGGTCGGCGACGGCACGGGCGTCGTCCGCGCGACGTTCTTCAACCAGCCCTGGCTGGAGCGCCAGTACCCGCCGGGCACGCGGCTGGTCCTCGCGGGCCGCTACCAGGGCCGCAACGCCTTCCGGGTGTCCTCCCACGCGCGCACCGACGCGCCCGTGGCCAACGACGACGGCATCGCGCAGTACCCCGCCACCAAGGGCATCACCTCCACGCAGGTCCTGGCCAAGGTCGGCGAGCACCTCGCCGCCGCCATGGAGGTCGCCGAGCTGCTCCCCGCGCGCCTGCGCGCGCAGGAGGGCCTGCCCGACCGCGCGGGCGCGCTGCGGGCCGCCCACGCCGGCGACCGCGAGGGCGGCCGCCGCCGGCTGGCCTTCGACGAGCTCCTGCTCGACCAGGTCGTCCAGGCCCGCCTGCGCCGCGAGCGCTCCGCCCACCTCGCCGCGGAGGTCCTCGACGCGCCGCCCACCCTCAGCGCGCCCTGGCGGGACGGGCTCCCCTTCGCGCCCACGGGCGACCAGGAGCGCGCCTTCGCCGAGCTCGACGCCGACCTCGCCCGGCCGCGGCCCATGCAGCGCCTGCTCATGGGGGAGGTCGGCTCGGGCAAGACCGTCGTCGCGCTGCACGCGATGCTCCGCGCCGTGGAGCACGGCGACCAGGCCGCGCTCATGGCCCCGACCGAGGTCCTGGCCGAGCAGCACTTCGCCACGCTGCAGCGGCTCATGGGCTCCGCGCTCGTGCCCGCCGCGCTGCTCACGGGCTCCACGCCCGCCCGGCGGCGCAAGGACATCCTCGGCCGCCTGGCCCAGGGCTCCCTCGGTCTCGTCGTCGGGACCCACGCGCTCATCGAGCCCGTGGTCGACTTCGCCTCGCTCGCCGTCTGCGTCGTGGACGAGCAGCACCGCTTCGGCGTCAACCAGCGCGCCGCGCTGGACGCCAAGGCGCCACCCGGCCTCGCCCCGCACGTGCTGCACATGACGGCCACGCCGATCCCGCGCACGCTGCGCCTGGTCTCCTACGGCGCGCTGGACGTCACGACGCTGCGCGAGCTGCCCGAGGGCCGGCGGCCCATCACCACGCACGTCGCCTCGGGCGAGCGCGAGCGCGCGCGGGCCTACGACCGCATCCGCGAGGAGCTCGACGCGGGCCGGCAGGCCTTCGTCGTCTGCCCGCTGGTGGGCGAGTCCGAGGCGCTCCTGGCCCGCGCGGCCACCGAGGAGCACGAGCGCCTGCGCACCACGGAGTTCGCCGAGTACGAGGTCGAGCTCCTGCACGGCCAGATGAAGGCGCCCGAGAAGGCCGCGGCCATGGCCCGCTTCGCCTCGGGCGAGGCCGACGTGCTCGTGGCCACCACGGTCATCGAGGTCGGCATCGACGTCCCCAACGCCACCGTGATGCTCATCGAGGACGCCGACCGCTTCGGCCTCTCCCAGCTGCACCAGCTGCGCGGCCGCGTCGGCCGGGGGGAGCACCCCTCGCTGTGCCTGCTCTTCGGGCCCAAGGACGCCCGTCGCCTCAAGGCGCTCGCCGAGTTCTCCGACGGCTTCGCGCTGGCCGAGGTCGACCTGGAGCTGCGCGGGGAGGGCGAGCTCACCGGCACGCGCCAGTCGGGCCTGGCCCGCTTCGCCTTCGCGCGGCTGCCCGACGACGCCGACGTCCTCGCGCGCGCCCACGCGCGGGCCAACGTCCTGCTGGCCACGGACCCCGACCTCGCCCTGCCCGAGCACGCGCTGCTGCGGATGGCCCTCGCCGAGCGCGAGGCCGCGCCCCTGGCGGCATGAGGGTCATCGCGGGGCGCTTCGGCGGCCGGCGCCTGCGCGCGCCGGAGGGGGAGGGGACCCGGCCGACCTCCGACCGGGTCCGCGAGGCGCTCTTCTCGATCCTCGGCGACCTGCACGGCGACCGCGTGCTGGACCTCTTCGCGGGCACGGGCGCGCTGGGCATCGAGGCCCTCTCGCGCGGCGCGGCGCACGTCACCTTCGTGGAGCGCGACCAGCGGGCGCTCGGGGTCCTGCGGGCCAACCTCGCGCCGCTCGGCCTCGCGCCCGAGGAGGCCCGGGTGCTCCCGGTCCCGGCGGCTCGCGCCCTGCACGACGCGGCTCGTTCACAGGATGCATACGATCTCGCGCTGCTGGACCCCCCGTACCGGCTCGCGGCCGGCCTCGGTCCCGAGCTCACCGCGCCGCTGCGGGCCGTGCTCGCGCCCGGCGCCCGCGTCGTGGCCGAGTCCGATCGCCGGTCCCCGCTGCTGATCGACATGCCCGAGCTGACCCAGCGCCGCTACGGCGACACCCTCCTGACGATCTTCGAGTCCCCGTGACCCCGCCCCGCATCGCCGTCTGCCCCGGCTCCTACGACCCGGTGACCAACGGCCACCTCGACGTCATCGCGCGCGCCGCGGCGATCTTCGACGAGGTCGTCGTCGCGGTCGTCGACGCCTCCGTGCGCAAGAAGGCGCCGCTCTTCGGCATCGAGGAGCGCCTCGCGTTCATCGAGGAGGGCGTGGCCGGGCACGGGCTCACCAACGTCCGCGCGCAGCCGTTCAAGACCCTGGTCGTCCAGTTCGCCCAGGAGATCGGCGCGTCGACCATCGTCAAGGGCCTGCGGGCCATCACCGACTTCGAGTACGAGCTGGAGATGCACCAGCTCAACCGCCGCCAGGCGCCCGAGATCGACAACGTCTACCTCATGGCCAGCCCGGCCTTCAGCTTCCTCTCCTCCAGCGGCGTGAAGGAGCTCGCGACCTTCGACGGGAACATCGACGAGTACGTCCCGGCTAGAGTTGCCGCGCGCTTGAAGGAAGAACTCGCGCGGAAGCGAACCTAAGGGAAGTCATGGACGTCCTGGTCCTCATCGACAAGCTCGACGATCTCGTCCACAACGCCAAGCCGGTGCCGCTCAGCGACACCGTCCGCGTGGACAAGGAGGAGATCTACGACATCCTCGATCAGATGCGCGCGACGATCCCCGAGGAGATCAAGCAGGCGCGCTGGATCGTCAAGGAGCGCCAGGAGATGCTCGCCGAGGCCAAGCGCGAGGCCG
>CAXUES010000259.1:0-5067 GCA_964250185.1 uncultured Solirubrobacteraceae bacterium
CCATGCCGGGCCGGAGATCGGCGTGGCCTCGACCAAGGCGTTCACCTGCCAGCTGGTCGCGTTCTCGCTGCTCGCGCTGCACCTCGGGCGCGTGCGCGACCTCGGGCCGGCCGAGGGCGAGCGGCTCATCGAGTCGCTGCGCGGGCTGCCCGACGCGATCGACGCCGTGCTCGCCCAGGACGAGCACATCGCGGGCGTCGCCGCGCGGCACTGCGAGGCGCAGTCGGCGTTCTTCGTCGGCCGGGTGCGCGGCTTCCCGATCGCCCTGGAGGGCGCGCAGAAGCTCAAGGAGATCTCCTACATCCACGCGGAGGCCTACCCCGCGAGCGAGCTCAAGCACGGGCCGCTCGCGCTCATCGACGGCGACATGCCGACGATCGCCATCGTCCCCGATGACCACCTGCTGGAGAAGAACCGCTCGACGCTGCAGCAGATCAAGGCGCGCGGCGGCCCGCTCGTGACGGTCGGGCACCGCTCCTTCGAGGAGGCCGACGACTGCATCGTCGTGCCGAAGGTCACGCCGGAGCTCGACCCGATCCTCCTGGGGATCCCGCTGCAGCTGCTGGCCTACCACGCGGCGATCGCGCTGGGCCGCGACGTCGACCAGCCGCGCAACCTGGCCAAGAGCGTCACGGTGGAGTAGCGGGGCGGCCACGGGTACGCGCGGGGCATGGCCGTTCCCGCCTCGTCGTCCTCGTCCGCCTCGTCGGCGTCGTCCTCGTCGCGCGCGGGTGCCCGCGCGCCGCGGCTGCCCGGCCTGCTCCTAGGCGTCGGGCTCGGGGGGTTCGTCGACGGGATCGTGCTGCACCAGGTGCTCCAGTGGCACCACATGGTCAGCGCGACGGCCTCGCACCCGACCACGACGGTCGCGGGGCTGGAGGCCAACACGCTGGCCGACGGGCTCTTCCACGTGCTGGCGTGGCTCTTCGTCGTCGGCGGGTCGGTGGCGCTGCTGCGGGCGTTCCAGGCGGGCCGCGCCGCGCCGCCGTGGCGGGTGCAGGCCGGCATGCTGCTGGTCGGCTGGGGCCTGTTCGACCTCGTCGAGGGCCTGATCGACCATCAGCTGCTCGGGGTGCACCACGTCCGCGACGACCTCGGTGCGCCGCTGGGCTGGGACCTCGGGTTCCTGGCGTTCGGGGCGCTGCTGGTCGCGGTGGGCTGGGCGCTGGCCCGTCCGCGGGAGGGGTAGGCCCGCTGCACGAGCGCGCCCAGCGGCGCCGGGGCGCCGCGCGGTCCGTCAGGGTGCGTCGGGCGATGGGGGCCGAACCGACCGACGTGCTCTCCGGAGCGGTGCTGGGCCTCGCGGCCCGCGGCCTGACCCATCCGATGCTGGCGGGGTGGCTGCGCACGCCGCACCCGAGCTTCGGCGGTCGCCGTCCGGCCGACGTCTACGCCGAGCAGCCCGACCTCGTGCACGACATCGCGGCGCTCGCCGCGCGCAACGACTTCCGCCGCGGCGGGCCGCGCTAGCCGGCCGGCGGTCCCGCGGGACCGCTCGGCTCGTCGTGGTCGGTGTCGGCGTCGGCGTCGGCGTCCCGCTGGGTGGTCCAGCGCAGCATCGCGTCCACCGCGAGGTCGAGCTCCCAGCGCTGCCCCGCGGAGAGCGCGACGAGGCCGCTGCCGTCGTCGGACTCGCGCTGCAGGGCCGGGAACTCGAGGAGCCCCGGGCCGGCGGGGGAGGCGCCGGCCCCAGGAGCGGCGCGGACCCGGAGGCCCCCGGGCGAGGTGGCGTCCCACGTCCCGTCGTGGCGCGGGCGCAGCGCCCACCCGCCCTCGTGGAGCAGGCGGTGGTGGTGGCGGCAGAGCTCGACGAGGTTGTCCATCGCGGTGTGCCCGCCGTGCGCCCAGTGCGTGAGGTGGTGGGCGTCGAGGCGGCGTCGGCGCTCGCAGCCCGGGAACGCGCACGTGCCGCCTGACCGTGCCCGCAGCGCACGACGCAGCGACGGCGGGATCGCCCGGGTGCGGCGGCCGACGTCGAGCAGCTCGCCGTCGCGCTCGAGGTGCGTGACGATGCCGGCGTCGCAGCACCCGCGGCGAGCGGGGCGCCGTCCGCCGTCGCGCTGCGGCGGGCGTCGGGCGAGGCGGGGGCGGAGGCGGAGGCGGCCAGCGTGGCGACGTCGACGTGGACGACCACCTCGGTCTGCGCCCCGCCGCCCTCGGCGAGGCGCACGAGCGCGTCGGCGCGGCGTGCGGGTGCCGTGGGCCGTTCCCGTTCGGGTTCGACGCCGTCGTCCGGCCCGTCGTCCCAGGCGTCGGCCTCCATGAGCTCGAGCGCCCGCAGCAGGCGCTCGCCGTCCTCGGCCGGGAGGCGTCCGCGGAGGATCCACGTGCCGTCGTCGTCGAGGTGCAGGTCGACGCGGCGCTCGGCGATCGCCGCCGCCGCCTCGCGGCGGCCCACCGCGCGCGTCTGGCGGACGATCCGCTCCAGCTGCGTGGCCGACGCCTCCCGGGCGAGCTCGACGACGGCCGGCGCGTCGGCCACCGAGCGGAGGCGGGAGAGCGCCCGCACCTTGGAGAAGCTGAGCTCGGCGCGTCCGAAGGCGGCCGCCACCTCCGGCTGGCCGGCGAGCCACCCGGCGACGCGGACGTGCTCCCGCGCGGTGCGGCTCGACAGCCCACAGCGCCAAGCGAGCCAGTGCGCGCACGAGACGAAGCCCTGGCCGCCCCAGCCCTCGCGCCGGTCGAACTCCTCGACGAGCGCGAGCCAGCGGCACATGGCGGCGCCGAGGCGCGCGCTGAGCGCGGCGATCTGTCGCCGAGCGCGTCGACGGAGGGCGGAGGGGTGTCGGCCAACACGAACACATGTTCGCATGACGGCCGGACGCATCGGCGCGGCAGCGGTCCCGCAGAACCGCGGTCCCGCGGAACCGCCCCGCCGCCGGCGCAGCTAGGTCGCCGGGCCCTGCAGCGGCGACGACCCCGCGGCGCTCGCCGCGGCAGGCGCGGCCGCGACCCACGCGTCCCGCTCGGCGACCGCGGCGCGCTCGTCGTAGTTCCACAGCGGCCGGAACGCCACCGCGAGGAACGCGGCGCCGACCACCGATGCCAGCCCGCCGGAGACCACCGAGGCGCGCGCGCTCGTGAGCGACGCGACCAGCCCGCTCTCCACGTCACCCAGCCGCGGGCCGCTCTGCACCACCAGCGAGAACACCGAGCTCATCCGCCCGCGCATCGCGTCCGGGGTGACGGTCTGGTTGATCGTCGAACGGCACACCGCGCTGACGCTGTCGGCGGCGCCGGCCACCGCGAGCATCACGAGCGCGAGGCCGAGCGAGGGCACGGTCCCGACGACCGCGATCGCCGCGCCCCAGGCCATGACCGCGAAGACGACGATCCGCCCGAGGCGCCGCGCGCTGCCCAGCCACCCCGTGGTCAGCGCCGCGACGGTCGCGCCGACCGCCACCGCCGAGTTCATGAGCCCCGACCCCGCCGCGCCCGCGTGGAAGACGGTCAGCGAGAGCACGGGGAAGAGCGTGCGCGGCATCCCGAAGGTCATCGCGGAGAGGTCGATCGCGAAGGAGCCGACCAGCGCCTTGCGTGAGCGCACGAAGCGCAGCCCCTCGGCGATCGACGCGCCGATCGAGAGGTCGTCCTCGCGCGCGCCGCGCGGGGGCTGGGGCGCGAGCGGGAGCACCGCCAGCACCATCCCCAGGCACGTGACCGCGTCGACCGCGTAGGCCACCGCGACGCCCGCGCTCGCGATGAGCAGGCCGCCCACCGCCGGCCCGATGACCAGCGTGACCTCCATGAGCCCGAAGCTCAGCGCAAGCGCGGCGCGCAGCTGCTCGGGGCGCACGACGTTGGGCACGATCGACGTCCGCGCGACGTTCTGCATGCCGTTGGCGCCCGCCAGCAGGCCGCCCAGGACATAGAGGAGCAGGACCGGCGGGTCGCCGTGCAGCGCGGTGAGGGCCAGGCCGCCGGAGAGCGCGGCGAGCAGCACCTGCACGAGCAGCAGCAGCTTGCGGCGGTCGACGCGGTCGGCCAGCGCCCCGCCGTAGAGCGACATCGTCACGAGCGGGACGAGCTCGAAGATCCCGAGCAGCCCGGTCAGGAACGGCGAGCCCGTGAGCACGTAGAGCTGGTAGGGCAGCGCGACGAGCGTCGCCTGCGCGCCGATCCCCGTGACGTTGGAGCCGACGGTCAGCAGCCGCAGGTCGCGCGACTCGCGCAGCGGCGTGAGGTCCATCGTGAGGGCCCGGCGCAGGCGGCCGAGCAGGCTGGGGGGCGGTGTGCTGTCCACGGGCGGGCGCCGACGCTAGCGCCGCGGCGACCCGCCTCAGCGCCGGGTGGTCAGGCGGCGCAGCAGGTCGCCGGCGAGCGCCTGCAGCTCGAAGAGATCGCGCCCGTGCTCCAGCGCGGAGACCACGAGCTCGCGGAAGCCGCCCGCGATGATGATCGCCTCGTCGACCTCCAGGGGACGGACCCGGGCGTCGTCCGCGGCGGCCTCCGCGGTGATCGCGGTGAGCACGCGCGCGGTGCGCTCGACCATCGCGCGGGCGCGCGCGGTGCCCTCCTCGCCCAGGGCGGGGAGCTCGAGGCTGCAGCTGCGCGTGATCTCCGGCTCGGCGGCCATCGCCCCGAGGTAGGCGGCCAGGCCCGCGTCGAGGCGCTCCCCCCACGGCCGGCTGCCCCCGGCCGCCGCGGCGATGATGGCCAGGAGGCGGTCGTTCAGCGCGTCGAAGAGCGCGAGGAAGCACGCGTCGCGGTCGGCGAAGTGCGCGTAGAAGGTCCGCCGCGACGTCCGCGCCTCGGCGACGACGTCGGCCACGGTGGTGCCGCGGTAGCCCCGCTCGCGCAGGCACTCCGCCATCGCGGCGAGCAACCGGTCGCGGGCCGAGCCGCCCGCGTCGGGCACGAGGCTGGCGGGC
The DNA here is from genome assembly GCA_964250185.1 of uncultured Solirubrobacteraceae bacterium. GTDB lineage: Bacteria > Actinomycetota > Thermoleophilia > Solirubrobacterales > Solirubrobacteraceae > Paraconexibacter. Next base: position 4,872 of record CAXUES010000259.1, read on the forward strand.
GCGCCCACGGCGCCGTCGACGGCCACGTCGCTAGCCCTCGGCCATCATCGCGCGGGCGATGACGACGCGCTGGATCTCGTTGGTGCCCTCGTAGATCTGGGTGATCTTCGCGTCGCGCATCATCCGCTCGACGGGGTAGTCGGTGACGTAGCCGTAGCCGCCGAGGACCTGGATCGCGTCGAGCGTGACGGCCATC
>CAXUES010000260.1:0-5064 GCA_964250185.1 uncultured Solirubrobacteraceae bacterium
CCTCGTCCTGCGCCTCGCCGCGGAAGCCGCGGTCGGCGCCGTGGGTGGCCTTGTAGGCGTCGACGTCGGCCTTCACCGCGGTGGAACGGTAGGCGCGACCGTCGGCGACGAGCTGCTCGAGGACCTCGGCGTGGCGGTCGGAGCGCTCCACCTGCGAGATCGGGCCCTCGTCGTAGTCCAGGCCGAGCCAGCGCAGCGCGTCGAGGATCTGCTCGACGTTCTCCGGGGTGGAGCGCTCGCGGTCGGTGTCCTCGATGCGCAGGACGAGCTCGCCCCCCGCCTGGCGGGCCATGAGCCAGTTGTACAGGGCGGTGCGCGCACCCCCGATGTGCAAGGCGCCGGTGGGGCTGGGAGCGAAGCGGACCCTCATTGGACTACAACGCTACTTGTGTTGATCGGAGTCCACGTGTCCCCCGCCGGCGGTCCCGCGAAGGCGGTGGAGCGGGGCGCGCAACGCGGTGCGCGGTCCATCCAGATCTTCAACCAGAACCCGCGCGCGTGGAAGCCGACCGTGTACTCCGACGAGGCCGTCGCCGCCTACCACGAGGCCTTCGAGGCCTCCGACGTCGACGCGCTGCTCATCCACGCCGTCTACCTGCTCAACCCGGCCTCCGAGGACCCCGACATCCGCGCGAAGTCGCTGACGTCGCTGACCGCGTCGCTGCGCGCGGGCGACCGCCTGGGGGCCGCAGGCGTCGTGCTGCACCCCGGCTCGGCCAAGGGCGGCGACGTCGACGCGGCGATCGCCCGGGCCGGCGAGGTCATCGCCGAGGCGCTGGCGGAATCCGACACCTGCCCGCTGCACCTCGAGGACACCGCGGGCGCGGGCGGCACGCTCGGGCGCTCCTTCGGCGAGCTCGCGGCGCTCATCGACGCGGCCGGCGGCCCGCCGCGGCTGGGCATGTGCCTGGACTCCTGCCACCTGTACGCCTCGGGCTACGACATCCGCACCGTCGAGGCGCTCGACGCGACGTTGGAGGCCTGCGACCGCGAGGTCGGCCTGGATCGCCTCGGGTCGCTGCACCTCAACGACTCGCAGGTCGGCCTGGGCTCCAACCGCGACCGCCACGCGGAGATGGGCACGGGCGAGCTCGGCGAGGACGGCTGCGCGGTCTTCCTCAGCGAGCCCCGCTTCCAGGACCTACCGGTCGTGCTGGAGACCACGCGCTACAAGGACGCCGAGGCCAAGCCGGACGAGATGGCCGACCTCGAGGCGCTGCGCGAGCGGGGCCGCGCGGCGCGCGCCGGCTGAGGCGCCGTCACGCCGGCGGTGCGAGACGGACGACGCTGAACCACCGCGAGCGCGCCACGGTGAAGCGCGGGTCGCGCAGGAGCGGAGCGAAGGCGTGGTCGGCCTGGCGGACGAGGCCCGAGGCCGGAGGCCACGCGAACGCCGCCTCGTGCAGGTCGAAGCGGGGCAGGACGACCGCGTCGGCCTGGTCGGAGGCGAGGACCGCCTGCACCAGCTCCGTCGACGCCTGCCCACCGATGAGCTGCTGGACGAGCGGCGGCCACGACGCCCGGGCCAGCGCGACGTCCTTGTCGCCGCCCGCGTTGAACAGCACGTAGCCCGATCCGGCGGCCAGGAACGGCGCGAGGAAGTCGTTGCTCTGGCCGTTGAACGACGCGAACACGAGCCTCTCCGCCGGGTCGGTCAGCGCGCGGAGCGGCGAGCGGACGTCGCGGGCGACCTGCCGCATCTGCACGGCTGCGGATCGATGCGCTCGGTCCTGTCCCGCGACGTCCGGGAGGAGCTCCGCGATGAAGAGCCCCGCGAGCACGACGGCCACCCAGCGCCACCCGCCACCACGTCTCGCCAGCGCGACCAGGCCGATGCCGGCCAACGCGACCAGCACGAGCCTCGTGACCCCGAACCACCGGTAGCTCGCCCGCATGGCGTTGATGCCCGGGAGCTCGTACACGGCTGCGGTGGGAAGGCTGCGGGCCGCCCCCGCGGGCAGCACGTAGCCGTCCGCAGCCGTGGGCGTCCGCGCGTCGACCTTGACGACCGCCCCCAACGAGAGCACGAAGGCGACCGCTCCCGCCGCGACGAGCGCCCGGGCCAGGCGCCGTCGGCGCGACGACCACAGACCGACCGCGGCGAGCAGGGCGCACACGTACCCGACGTAGTTCCACTCGGCGTTCGTCACGTCGCCCCAGAGGGCGCTGTAGTCGTGGCCGAGGCCGAGGAGCCGCGCGAACCCCACGCGGTCACTCGGGACGCCGAGGGTGGTGAGGTCGAGCCCGAGGGAGCTGATCAGCGTGAGCGGGAAGTCGGTGCGCTCACCACCCGGTGCGTAGGCGGAGTAGATGGCCACGGCGCTGACGTTCGCGACTGCGACCAGCGCCCCGGCTCGCACCCGGTCTGCGGCCTGGCTCCCCGGTCTCCCGCAGACGAAGATCACCAGCCCCACCGAGACGAGCGCCGAAGCGGTGAAGGAGTACCCGTCGAGGAACAGCGCAGCGGTGCGGACGACGACGAGGCCGACGGCCGCAGCGACTGCCGCGCCGAGCCCGCGCCGCAGGACCACCCTCACCGCCACCAGGTCGGCGACGACGTAGGCCGCCAGCAGCACGAACCCCTCGTAGGTCCCGATGAACTGCTGCAACCCCATCACCGTGGGGCTGACCTCGTAGACGAACGCACCGACCACCGCCCACGCGAACGGCGCGCCGAGCTCGGTGAGCAGCACGGTGGCCCCTGCCACCCCGACCGCCAGGACCACGGCGAGCATCAGCGTGAGCGCGGTCCCGACGCTCACGCCGAGCGTGGCGCTGAGCAGCGCGCCGCCCAGCACGACCGGACCGTCGCTGAGCAATGGGGACCCACCCGGGGCCCCGTAGTGGGTGCAGAAGCTCCGAAGACCCGTTCGCGGGCCGTGCTGGACGCAGTCGATCGCGCCCTGGACCAGGTAGCTGATGGAGCCGACGTGCACGCGTCCCGGCCAGACGCCGTGGATGAAGCAGACCGCCAACCACGTGAGCGACACCGCCACCGCGGCGCCGACGACACCGGCCCGACCGGCAGGGAGGTTGACCATCCCCCTCGATCAGCCCACGAGCGCCCCTCGCGGCATCACGCCCGCACGTGTCACCCGACTGCCGCCGACGCGGTCACGAGACCGCCGTCCATCGGGACGCCGGCGACCTCGGGCTCGGGCGCGGGGCCGTCGACGTCGGGCGGGTAGCGCTCGTCGCCCTCGGCGACCGCCTCCACCGGCAGCGCGCGGCGCAGGATGTGGTCGAGCTCGGAGCGCAGCGACGGCGTCGGCTTGACGCGGTACTCCGGCCCGAACTGCAGGAAGCGCGGGCCGCGCGAGGTCGACAGGGCCAGGACCACGTCGGACTCGCCCGGGTGGTTGCCGAAGGCGTGCTTGAGGTCGTCGATGACCGACGCGGGCAGCAGGCGCGCGTCGGCGCGGACCTCCACGCGCTCCGGGCCGCGGGGCGCCTTCAGCGCGGCCTCGCGTGCCGCGGCGACCTCCGCCTCGGTCGGCGTGAAGGGGTCGATCTGGGCCGCCTTGATGACGGTCCCCTTGTCGCCGTGGTCGACGGTGCCGCGCACGATGACCACGTCGTCGATCTGCGGCGCGAACTCCTCCAGCGTCTTGGGGAAGACGAGCAGCTCGACGGTCCCCTCGAGGTCGTCGATCGTCGCGAACATCATCGTGTCGCCGGACTTGGTGACGTGCTTGCGGGCCATCGTCACGATGCCCCCGACCGTCACCCACTCCTTGTCCTTGACCGACTCGAGCTCGGCCAGGGTCTTGTCGGCCTTGGCGTGCAGTGCCTCGCGGACGTCCTTGAGCGGATGGGCGGAGAGGAAGAGCCCGATGGCCTCCTTCTCCAGCGCGAGCAGCTCGTTCTGGTCGAACTCCTCGGGCGGGATCGGCGGGTGGGCCGGCGCGAAGGCCGCGGGGCCCCCGCTGTCGCCGCCGAGGTCGAAGATCGACCCCTGTCCGATCTGCGCGTCCAGCTGCGCCTTCTGTCCGGCGCCCTGGGCCTGCTCGAGCACGGCGAGCATGCCCTTGCGCGAGGCGCCGGTCAGGTCGAAGGCGCCGCACATGATGAGCGCCTCGATCGCCTTCTTGTTCACCGCGCGCGGGTCGACGCGGGCGCAGAAGTCCCAGAGGTCCTCGAAGGGGCCGGTCGCCTCGCGGGCGGCCTTGATCGCGTCCACCGCGCTCTCCCCCACGCCCTTGACGGCGTGCAGGCCGAAGCGGATGTTGCCGTCCACCACCACGAAGGTGTGGTCGGAGAGGTTGACGTCGGGCGGCAGCACCTCGATGCCCATCTCCTCGCAGCGCGAGGCGAAGAACGGCACCTTGTCCTTGGTGGACATGACGCTCGAGATGAGCGCGGCCATGTACTCGGCGGGGTAGGTCGCCTTGAGCCACGCCGTGCGGTAGGAGATGAGCGCGTAGCAGGCCGCGTGGGACTTGTTGAACGAGTAGTCCGCGGACTTCTCGTTGGTCGCCCACAGCCAGTCGATGACCTGCCGCGACGTGCCCGACGCCTCGCAGCCCGCCCGGAACTCCGGCTCCAGCTCGGCCATCTTGGCCCGGTTCTTCTTGCCGATCGCCTTGCGCAGGTCGTCCGCGCGGGCGCCGGAGAAGCCGGCGAGCGCCTTGGAGATCTGCATGGCCTGCTCCTGGTAGAGCACCACGCCGTAGGTGCCGCCGATGATCGGCTCGAGGCGCTCGTCCGGGATGTCGACCGTGTGCGGATCGCGCTTGCCGCGCGCGTAGGTCGGGATCTGGTCCATGGCGCCGGGCCGGTACAGCGACACGAGCGCGACGAGGTCGTCGAACTCCGTCGGCTTGACCTGGCGCAGGGCGTTCTGCATGCCCTCGGACTCGAACTGGAAGACGCCGACCGAGTCGCCCCGGGTGAGCATCTCGTAGGTGGCCGCGTCGTCCATCGGCAGCGTGGCCATGTCGGGCCGCGCGCCCGAGGAGCGCTCGATGATGTCCAGCGCGTCCTCGATGACGTCGAGGTTGCGCAGGCCGAGGAAGTCCATCTTGAGCAGGCCGAGCTCCTCGATGGGCTTCATCGAGTACTGGG
>CAXUES010000261.1:0-5038 GCA_964250185.1 uncultured Solirubrobacteraceae bacterium
GCCGGGCGACCGACATCCAGCTCGCCGCGCCGGGCGAGCGCCTGCCCGTCCCCGAGGCGGGCGACGAGCTGCGCCGGCTCGGGGAGACGCTCAACGCGATGCTCGCGCGCATCGAGACCTCGCTGGAGCGCGAGCGCGTCTTCGTCGCCGACGCCTCCCACGAGCTGCGCACGCCGCTGGCGATCCTCAAGGCCGAGCTCGAGCTGGCCATGCGCGGCGAGCCGGACGCCGCCGAGCTGCGCCTCGCCGTCGCCTCGGCGGCCGAGGAGACCGACCGCCTCGTGCAGCTCGCCGAGGACCTGCTCGTCGTCGCGCGCCTGGACCAGGGCCGGCTGCCCATCCGCCCCGAGGACGTCGCGGTGGCCGAGGTGCTCGACGTGGTGCAGGCGCGCTTCGCGCTGCGGGCCGGCGAGCAGGGCGCTGCGCTCGTGGTGGAGCCCCCGGGCGCCATCGCGCTGCACGCCGATCCGCTGCGGGTCGAGCAGGCGCTGGGCGGCCTGGTGGAGAACGCGCTGCGCCACGGCGGGCCGCGCATCGTCCTGTCGGCCCGGGCAGCGGAGGGCCGCGTGGAGCTGCACGTCCACGACGACGGGGAGGGCTTCCCGCCGGCGTTCCTGCCCGACGCCTTCGAGCGCTTCACCCGAGCCGACGCGGCCCGCCGGCGCGGTGGGAGCGGGCTCGGGCTGGCCATCGTGCGGGCCGTCGCCCGTGCGCACGGTGGCGACGCGCACGCCGCCAACGACCCCGCCGGGGGAGCTGACGTGTGGGTTTCGTTGCCCCACTGACACGCTCTCATCTTCGGCTCACGACGTGGTGCCATCTTCCGGGCCATGCGCGTGCTGGTGGTCGAGGACGAGGTCAAGATGGCGGGGCTGCTCCGCCGGGGCCTGATCGGGGACGGCATGACCGTCGACATCGCCGACAAGGGCGAGGACGCCCTGTGGATGGCGGGGTCGACCGACTACGACGCCCTCGTCCTGGACGTGATGCTCCCGGGCATCGACGGCTTCGAGACGTGCAAGCGCCTGCGCACGGACGGCGTCTGGGCGCCCGTCCTCATGCTCACCGCGCGCGACGCCGTCGAGGACCGCGTCGCCGGCCTGGACACCGGCGCCGACGACTACCTGACCAAGCCCTTCTCCTTCGCCGAGCTGTCGGCCCGCCTGCGGGCGCTGGCCCGCCGCGGCCCCGTCGAGCGCCCCGCCGTCCTCACCGTGGGCGACCTGACCCTCGATCCCGCCGGGCGCACGGTCCACCGCGGCAAGCACGAGATCGCGCTGTCGACCAAGGAGCTCGCGCTCCTGGAGACCTTCATGCGCCGGCCCGGCCAGGTCCTCGACCGCCTCAAGCTGCTCGAGCACGCCTGGGACTACGAGTACGAGAACCGCTCCAACGTCATCGACGTCTACGTCCGCTACCTCCGGGAGAAGGTCGACCGCCCCTTCGGCGTCTCCTCGATCGAGACGGTGCGCGGCGCGGGCTACCGGCTGAGGGCCGATGGAGGCAAGCCGGCGTAGCCGGCTCGCCCCAGCGGTGTGGGGCAAGCCCGCCTAGAGCGCGTCGGGCAGGACCTCGGCGCCCTCGTCGGGGGGCGTGCCGAACACGAGCACCACGAGCTCGTCCTGACCCAGGTTCGCGCTCTGCAGCGGCGTCCCCGAGGGGACGTGCACGAGCGCGCCGCGGGGCACCACCACCGCCTCACCCGGCTCGCCGAGGGCGATCGTCAGCTCGCCTTCGAGCACCACGAACGTCTCCTCCTGCGCGGCGTGGACGTGGCGCCGGCCCCGCGCGCCGGGCTCGTAGCGCCACACGTTCGCCCGCTGGGCGTCCATCCCGGCGGCCTCGGAGAGCTCCGCGACGTGCCGGGCGGGCTCCCCGGGCGCGTGGGGCCGCGTCCGCCGGGGCTGCGCGGTGAGATCGACGGCCCGGAGCGTCATCGGCGGGACGTTACGCGCCTGCCCGCTGGTCGGCAGCGGGCCGCCCGTGGTCGGCGCGACCCCCGCGGGGTACGGGTGTGGCGCTGGGGATCATGGCGATGGTGCTCGTCTCGATGGGGCTGCTGCGGCTCATCGGCCCACCCACGGGCGAGGGCGCCCACGTCGCCTGACCGCGCCCGGAGCGGCGCCCGCGCCGCGGGCTGCGCCATGATGGAGGCGCTGATGGACGGCGCCCAGCTCCCCAACGTCCTCACCGTGGCGCGCATCCTGCTCGTGCCCGTCATGGTGGTGGCCCTGCTCGCCCGCACCTCGACCGGCGACGCCGTGGGCGCCGGGGTCTTCGCGCTCGCCTCGGCCACGGACTACCTCGACGGCTGGCTCGCCCGCCGCGCCGGCACCATCTCGCGCTTCGGCAAGCTCGCCGACCCCTTCGCGGACAAGCTGCTGGTCGGCGCCGCGCTCGTCTGCCTGGTCATCACCGACGACCTGGCGACCTGGGTCGCCGCGGTGGTCATCCTGCGCGAGGCCGCCGTGACGATCTCCCGCCAGCTCGCCTCGGGCCAGGGCGTCGTCGTGGCCGCCGCGATGTGGGGGAAGGCCAAGACCTGCCTGCAGGTGCTCACGGTGCTCGTGGTCATCCTCGCCGACGGCTCGCCCACGTGGGTCGACCTGCTCGTCTACCTCATGGTGCTGGTGACCATCCTCTCCGGCCTGGACTACGCCCGCGGCGTGCGCCGCCTGCTGCGCGACGGCGACGCCGCGCACGGCCACCCCGCGGCGGAGCCGGCCGCGTGAAGTGGGCCCTGGCCCTCCTCGGCGTCGTCGCGGTGGGGGCGGTCGCCGCGTTCGTGTTCGCCGTGGCCTCCACCCGCGACGTCGTCCCGGTCGACCTGCGCGCCTGCGTGCGGCGCTCCGACGCCACGCAGATGCGCTCCCCGGGCGACCTCGGCAGCCGTGTGCGCACCGACGTCGATGCGGGCGCCCTGCGCGAGTCCAGCCGCCGCCGCCTCGGCCCCGACACCGCCGTGCTGCTCGACGGCACGGGCTACCGCCTGCTCGTCCTGGGCGCGAAGGGCTCGCCGCCGCTGGACGGCGCCCTCGCGCGGCGCGCCTACCTGCAGACCGCGCGCTTCGCGCTCGTCGCCCGGGAGCTCGACCCGGTCCAGGGCGAGCTCGCGGGCTGCGTGACCCAGGTCGCCGCGGGCTGAGCGCCATGGGGGAGGAGCTCGAGCCACGCCCCGACGCGGACGACGAGGCCGGACGCCTGCGCCGCCTGCGCGCGCGCCTGACCGCCGCGCGCTCCGTGGCCGTCCGCGCCGACGAGCACGACCGGGTCGTCGGCGTCGTGCGGGCCCTGCGCCGGCGCCTGCCCGGCGACGAGCAGTTCGGCGATCCGCTGTCCACCGCGGCCGAGCGTCCGCTGGACCTCATCGCCCGCGGGGTCTCGGCCCTCGCGCCGCCCGAGCGCCCCAGCGCCGCCAACGAGGTCTCCCTCGGGGCGCTGCAGGTCTGGCAGGCGGTGTCCGAGCGCGCGGGCCGCGGCCGCGGCGACGTGCCCGCGTCCATCCTCTTCACGGACCTCGTGGGGTTCTCCTCGTGGGCGCTGGGCGCCGGCGACGAGGCGGCCGTCCGCCTGCTGCGGGAGGTCGGCGACGTCGTGGAGGGCGCCGTGCTCGCCCACCGCGGCACCGTCGTCAAGCGGCTCGGCGACGGCGTCATGGCCGTCTTCACGCGGCCCGTCCCGGCGGCCGAGGCGGCGCTGGACATGATCGACGCGCTGCGGATCGTGGAGGTCGCCGGCCACCACCCGGCGCTGCGCTGCGGCATGCACCACGGCCACCCGCGCCGCCTGGGCGGCGACTACCTCGGCGTGGACGTCAACGTCGCCGCGCGGGTCGGCGCGGCGGCCGGAGGCGGGGAGCTGCTGGTCTCCGAGCAGACCGCCGAGCTGCTCGGCGAGGACGGCTTCGCGGTTGGGCGCGCACGGCGCTTGAAGGCGCCCGGCGCGCCGCCGGACCTGCGCGTCTGCGCGGTCTCGCGCCCCTAGGTCAGGACGGGACCTGCGGGCTATCGTCGCCGCGATGGCCGCCCCGAGCGACACGACCCCCGCGCACGGCGAGGAGCGCCACCCGATCGACGGCGACGCCGTCGTGCGCGCGATCGACCTGCCCGCGGCCGAGGAGGCCGCCGCCGCGCTGCTGCGCGCGCTGGGCGCCGACCTCGAGGACGAGGGCCTGCGCGACACCCCGCGCCGCGTCGCCGCGTCGCTGGCCGAGCTGCTCACCCCGGTGGAGTTCGTCGCCACGACCTTCCCCAACGACGGGGGCTACGACCAGCTCGTCGTGCTGCGCGACGTCCCCTTCCAGTCGCTCTGCCAGCACCACCTGCTCCCCTTCCACGGCGTCGCCCACGTGGGGTACCTGCCGGGGGAGCGCATCGTCGGGCTCTCCAAGCTCGCCCGCGTCGTGGAGCGCTTCGCCCGCGACCTGCAGGTGCAGGAGCGCCTGACCAAGCAGGTCGCCGACTGGCTGCAGGACGAGCTGCGCCCGCAGGGCGTCGGCGAGGTCATGGAGGCGGAGCACATGTGCATGACCATGCGCGGCGTCCACAAGCCCGGGGCGCGCACCGTGACGTCGGCGCTGTCGGGCCTCCTGCGCAGCGATCCGCGCACGCGCCAGGAGTTCCTGGACCTCACCCGACGTCCGTAGTTCCCCACATTGACGGTGCGTCGATCTTCCCTCTGGACCTCCGTCATCGTGTGCTATCAACCACACAACGTCGTGAGCCGACATGGCCGCGGCGCTGTTCCCCCACCGTCCGGGTGGCACACCCCAGAGCAGGGACGCGCACTTGAGCACACAGACCGAAGCACGCCTGTCCGATGAGTCGTCCATCGCCGAGATGGACGAGCTGCGCCCGCTGATCGCCGAGGCGCAGGAGCGCGGCGTCGTCACCTTCGAGCAGCTCTCCGGGGCGCTCGAGGAGGTCGACGTCACCAAGGAGCAGGTCTCCGAGCTGCACGGCTTCTTCCTCGAGCACGGCATCGAGGTCGTCGGCGCGGACGGCCGCCTGGCCACCAGCGACGCCGGCAAGGTCGAGGT
>CAXUES010000262.1:0-5025 GCA_964250185.1 uncultured Solirubrobacteraceae bacterium
CGCCGATCCTGGTGAGCGCCTCCGCGTAGTGCAGCCCGAGCCGCTCGGCGACGCGCCGGGCGAGGTCGGGGACGAGGTCGCCGGAGCGCCGTGAGGGCACCGCGGTGACCCACGTCGGCCGGGGCGCGGGCCGCCACTGCCCCAGCAGCTCCACCACGGCGTCGACGAGCTCGTCGGGGTAGTGGCCCTCGGTCCGGCCGCGCTCGACCAGGCGGTCCCAGCCGCCGTCCCCACGGCGACCCAGCGCGCGGCCCTCCTCCGTCTGCATCTCCGGCGGCAGGCGCCGGCCCGGGGCGTCGGCGGTCTTCGGGGTCTGCTTGCGGACGGTCAGGACGACCGGCCGGGAGAGCAGCAGCCGGCGGGCCTGGGAGACGAGCTCCGCGTCCAGCGTTCCCGCGAACCGGGGTGCCGTGCACACCGAGCAGCGCCCGCACGGCTGCGGGTCGGGGTCGTCGAGCTCCTCCTGCAGGGCCATCATCAGGCAGCGGCCGTCGTGCCCGAGGGCGGCCATGGCGGCCTGCTCGGAGCGCCGCAGGCGCGTCATGAGCCCGTAGCGCTCGCGGTCGTAGTGCCAGCGCTCCCCGGTCGCCGTCCAGCCCGAGCCGTCGCGCCGGACGGCGCCCTCGACGTCGAGCACCTTGAGCAGGCCCTCCAGGCGGCCGCGGCCCAGGTTGATGTCGGCCTGCAGCGCGGGGACGGTGACGGGGCGGTCGCTGCCGGCGAGGAGCTCCAGCACCTGGGCGACCAGCGGCTCGGGCGGGAAGGCCGACTCGATGAAGAAGTCCTGGATGCGCCGGTCCTCCGCGCCCCGCAGCAGGACGGCGTCGGCGGCGTCGGTGCCGCGGCCGGCGCGGCCGACCTGCTGGTAGTAGCTGATGGCCGAGGACGGCGCCTGGAAGTGCACGACGAAGCCGAGGTCGGGCTTGTCGTAGCCCATGCCCAGGGCGGAGGTCGCCACGACGGCCTTGACCCGGTTGGAGAGCAGGAGCTCCTCGGCGTGGATGCGGTCCTCGTCGGCGATGTCGCCGGAGTAGGCCGTCGCGGTGATCCCCTGCGAGGTCAGCCACTCGGCGACCATGTCGCAGTCGCGCTTGGTCAGGCAGTAGACGATGCCGGAGCCCTGCAGCTGCGGCAGCCAGTGGCTCAGCCAGACGAGGCGCGCGGCCGGATCGGGGAGCTCCACGACCTCCAGGCGCAGGCTCGCGCGCGCCAGCGGTCCGCGGTAGGTCGTCAGCTTGCGCGACTCGCCGAGCTGCAGCTGCTCGGAGACGTCGGCCACGACCCGGTCGTTGGCCGTCGCGGTGGTGCACAGGACGGCGACGGAGGGCGACAGCGCCGACAGGACGTCCTGGATGCGGCGGTAGTCCGGGCGGAAGTCGTGGCCCCAGTCCGAGACGCAGTGCGCCTCGTCGACGACCAGCAGGCCGACCCGCTCGATGAACAGCGGCAGCATGCTCGAGCGGAACTGCGGGTTGTTCAGGCGCTCCGGGCTGATGAGCAGCACGTCGACCGCGTCGGCGTCGAGCTGCTCGCGGACGGCGTCCCAGTCGTCGCGGTTGGTCGAGTTGACGGTGACCGCGCGCAGGCCGAGGCGCTCGGCGGCCTGGATCTGGTTGCGCATGAGCGCCAGCAGCGGGCTGATGAGCACGGTCGGCCCGGCGCCCTGGCGGCGCAGCATCGCGGTGGCCAGGAAGTAGACGGCCGACTTGCCCCAGCCCGTCGCCTGCACGCACAGCACGCGCCCGCGGTCGGCGACCAGGTCGTGGACCGCCTCGAGCTGGTGCTCGCGGAAGTCCGCGGCCGGGCCGGCGAGCGCGCGCAGGTGCGTCAGGGCCTCGTCGGCGAAGTCGGTGGGGACGGCGGTCACCCGACGACCGTACGTGGCGGTGGACGCCCACGACCGGAGCGTGCGTGGCTCGTGACGTTGCTGAGCGACTTCCTCGACAGCTCGTCGACCATGACATAGGATGATGGTCCCATGACCGATGTCATCGTCGACGACCGCGCCCACTCCCCCTCCGGGACCGACGCCTGGGGCGTGCGCACCGACCCGCGGCCGGCGCCCCGACGTGACAAGCGCGGGCTGCTCGCGCGGTTGCGCCGGCTGCAGGGCGACCGCCCGGTCGCCATGGAGGATCACGGCTGGTTCGGGCCGGGCTCCGTCGCCCGGCGGGTGTGGTCCTATCCGACCGCGCTGACGGTCGGCTTCAGCCGCTCGGTGGTCGTGGAGGAGCTCGATCCGTTCCTCATGGCGCCGGTCAAGGTCTCCAGCAAGATCTACAGCCAGACGCCGGTCCGCTACGACCGGACACTGCGCTACTTCGCCACCTGCCTGTTCGGCGACTCGCGGAGCATCGCCAAGGCGTCGGAGGTGCTCATGCGCGTGCACCACCGCGTCGCGGCGCCCGACCCGGTCACCGGGCTCCTGTCGGACCCGAACAACCCCGACGAGCAGCAGTGGATCCACCTGACCGCCTGGCACTCGATCCTCTACACCTACGAGGTCTACGGGCCGGGCCGGCTCACCCCGGATGAGGAGGCGCAGTACTGGCGTGAGTGCGCCGTCGCCGCGCAGGCCCAGACGATCGACCCGACCGGCCTCCCGCGCACTCGCGACGAGGTCCGCGACTACTTCGCCCGCATGCGCCCGCGCCTCGTGGCCAGCGAGGCGACGCAGGAGGCGATGGACCACCTCTCGCGCGCCGACGCGATGTACCCGCCGATGCCCGGGCTCCTCAAGCCGCCGTTCCTGGTCTTCTCCTGGCTCATGCGGCGGGCGGTCATCGCCACGCTGCCGCGGTACCAGCGCGAGCTCGCGGGCTTCCGCCAGTCCCGCCTCGTCGACGCCGCGATCAGGCCGGTGATGCGGGTGCTGTTCCGCATCGGCGACCGCTCCCCGCGCATGAAGGTCGCGGTGGTGGCGATGGTCTCCCCCTCGACGGTCTCCGTCATCGCGCCGTTCCTGCTCGGCATCCCGCCGCGCTCCGACGAGGTGCTCACGCCCGCGGCGTCCTACCGCCGCCACGGCGTGCCGACGCCGGCCGAGCTCTACGCCGAGCTCGGGCACGACCAGTCGCAGGTCATCTTCCCGCCCTCGGCGCCGGTCCCCGCGGAGGTCGCCGCCGCGGCTGCGGTCGTGCGAGCCTGACGGCATGACCACGCGCCGAGCGGTGTCGAGCGACCAGGCGCCGGCGGCGCTCGGGCCCTACAGCCAGGCGATCGTCGCCGGCGGCCTCGTGTTCTGCTCGGGCATGGCGGGCATCGATCCGGCCGACGGATCGATCCCGGAGGGCATCGAGGCGCAGACCGAGCAGGCGCTCGTCAACCTGGAGGCCGTGCTCGCCGCGGCGGGCGCGTCCATGGACGACGTCGTCAAGACGACGATCTTCTACGCCGACGTCGACGACTTCGGCCGGCTCAACGAGGTCTACGCCCGGCACATGCCCGACCCGCCGCCGGCGCGGTCGGCGCCGGCCCACGTGCGGCTCCCCCGTGGCCTGCTCGTCTCGATCGAGGCGATCGCCGTGCTGCCGGCGGCCTGACCCGTCGGGGCGCCGGCGACGTAGCAACGAGCACATGGAGCCCGGCCTCATCGTCGTCCTCGCGCTGATCTTCGTGCCCTACCTGGTCATGAACGTCGTGCGCCTCGCGCGCGGCAAGCGCTGGGCGATCACCTACTGCCACGTGCTGATGGAGGCTGACAAGGCGCAGCAGGCCCGGCGCCGGGAGGCGCGCGCCGCGTCCGGGCGCACGGCGCCCGTGCCCCGCTGAGCAGGCACTTCAAGTCCGTCGTCCTCCTCGCCTAGCGTCCTCGGGCGATGCGCTTGATCGTCGCCCGCTGCGAGGTCCGCTACACGGGCCGCCTGACCGCCGTGCTGCCGCTCGCGCTGCGGCTCATCATGGTCAAGTCCGACGGCTCGGTGATGGTCCACGCCGACACGGGCGGCTTCAAGCCGCAGAACTGGATGACCCCGCCGACCGTCCTGGAGTGGGAGGGCGATCCGCTCGAGCGCCTCGTGGTGCGCAAGCACGCCGGCAAGACCGAGGACAAGCTCGACATCGCCATCGAGGAGGTCGTCTCCGACGTCACCCACGACATGGGCGAGGCCGCCGCGCTGGAGAAGGACGGGGTGGAGAAGGACCTGCAGGAGGCGCTCGCCGCGGCGCCCGGCTGGTGCGGGGAGGGCTTCCGGCTCGTGCGCCGCGAGTGGCCGACCGACATCGGCCCGGTCGACCTCATGTGCCGCGACGAGGAGCACGCGTGGATCGCGGTGGAGATCAAGCGCGTGGCCACGATCGACGCGGTGGAGCAGCTCACGCGCTACCTGGAGCGCATCCGCCTGGATCCGGCGATGGCCGACTGCCGCGGCGTGCTGGCCGCGGAGCAGATCAAGCCCCAGGCGCGCGTGCTCGCCGAGGCGCGCGGGCTGACGTGCGTGGAGGTCGAGCTCGCCGTGCTGCGCGGGGAACGCGAGCCCGACCTCGTGCTCTTCGGCTGAGCCGGGCTAGGTTCGCCGCCATGGACTACCACGAGACGCTGCAGGCCCTGAAGGACTCGGCGGACGCCAAGCAGGTCGTCGAGGTGCACGTGCGCGCCGTCGGGGCGGACGAGGGCTCGTCGCCCGTGCTCATGCAGGGCGCGCTGAGCACCAAGTGGCACCCGGAGATGACCGACCCGCCGCCGGCGGTCGTCTACTTCGTCGGCGAGGCGCGGTGGTCGAGCTTCATCGTGTCCCGGGCGGACTTCGAGGACGCGACGCGGAGCGACGACGGACACGTGCGCGTCGTCGTCGGAGGCGTCGTCCTCGACGTCAGCGAGGCGACGCTGCTCGAGTCCTAGTCCTGCGGCAACGCGTCGGCGAACGCGCGCAGCTTCGGCCCGGCGCCGCGCACCACGGGCCCGTGGCCGAAGCAGATGACCTCGGGGTCCAGCGCGGCGAGCTTGCGGATCGAGCGCCGGTTCCCCGCGGGATCGGGCGTGAAGAGGCCGAGCGGCTCGCGCAGCCCGGCGGCCAGCGTCACGAC
>CAXUES010000263.1:0-2350 GCA_964250185.1 uncultured Solirubrobacteraceae bacterium
GATCGCACCCTCTGGCGCTCGCGCGTGGGCGTGGGCGCCCCCGCCACGCCGACCCCGGCCGGGCACTTCTGGGTGCGCACGCGCCTGCGCGGCCTGGCCGGGAACCCGATCTACGGGCCCTTCGCCTTCGGCACCGGCGGCTACTCGGTGCTCAGCGACTGGCCCGGCGGCGGCGTGGTCGGCATCCACGGCACCGACGAACCCGGCCGCATCCCGGGCCGCCCGTCGCACGGCTGCGTGCGCGTGCCCAACGCCGCGATCACGCGGCTGTGGCGGCTGCTGCCGATCGGCACGCCGGTCCTGGTGCGCTGAGGCGGCTCCCGCTCTGCTTGGATCGGCGGCGTGACCACGCCCCGCCCCGCTCCCACCGGACCGCTGGCGGGGACGCGCGTCGTCGAGCTCGGCTCGATCGGCCCCGGCCCGTTCTGCGCGATGCTCCTGGCCGACCTCGGCGCGGAGGTCGTGCGCCTGGACCGCGTGGGCGGCGCCACGCCGGTCGGCCCCGCCGGCGACCCGGCCTTCGAGATCATGCACCGCGGCCGCCGCTCGGTCGGCATCGACCTCAAGGCGCCCGGGGCGGCGGAGCTCGTGCTCGAGCTGTGCGCCGGTGCCGACGTGCTGCTGGAGGGCTTCCGGCCCGGCGTCGCCGAGCGGCTGGGGATCGGCCCCGACGCCTGCCGCGCCCGGGCGCCGCGGCTCGTCTTCGGGCGCATGACGGGCTGGGGGCAGGAGGGGCCGCGCGCCGCCGAGGTCGGCCACGACATCAACTACATCGCGCTGGCCGGCCCGCTCGGGCTGATCGGCCGCGCGGGCGCCGCGCCGACGCCGCCGCTGAACCTCGTGGGCGACTTCGGCGGCGGCGGGATGCTCCTCGCGCTCGGCGTGCTCGCGGCGCTGCGCGAGCGCGGGAGCTCAGGGGAGGGCCAGGTCGTCGACGCGGCCATGGTCGACGGCGCCGCGCTCCTGCTCGCCCCGTTCTTCGGCTGGCAGCAGGCCGGCGGCTGGCCCGGCGGCCGCGGCACGAACCTCCTCGACTCGGGCGCGCCGTTCTACGACGTCTACGCGTGCGCCGACGGCCGCTGGCTGTCGGTCGGCGCGATCGAGCCGCGCTTCTACGCCGACCTGCTCGACCTGCTCGGACTCGACCCCGCCGACCTCGGCCACCAGCTCGACCGCGACGCCTGGCCGGCCGCCAAGGCGCTCGTGGCCGCGCGGATCGCCCAGCGCCCGCGCGACGCCTGGGTCGCCGCCGCCGACGGCGGCGAGGCGTGCGTGGCGCCCGTGCTCGAGCTCGACGAGCTCGAGCACGACGCGCACCTCGCGGCCCGCGGCACGGTCGTGCGCCGCGACGGCGTCCTGCAGCCCGCGCCGGCCCCGCGCTTCGACCGGACGCCCGCGCGCCTGGGTGCGCCGCCGCCGTCGCCGGGCGCCGACACCCGGGAGGCGCTGGCCGACTGGGGCATCGCGCCGGAGCGCCTGCAGGCGCTGCTCGACGCGGGTGTCATCGGCTGACAGCAGCGGTTCCGCGCTCCTGCGTGCTGGCTACGCCCCGGGACATGCGTGCAGTCGGCATCACCGAAGTGGGCGGCCCCGAGGTCGTCCGGGAGATCGTGCGGGAGGCCCGCGAGCCGGGTGCGGGCGAGGTGCAGCTGCGCGTCGCCGCGGCCGCCGTCAACCCGACCGACCTGGGCCTGCGGGCGATGGGCGGCGGCGACCTCCCCGCGCCGTGGACCCCGGGCATGGACGCGGCCGGGACGATCACCGCCGTGGGCGAGGGCGTCGACCGCCTCGCCGTCGGCGACGAGGTCATGGCCGTCTGCTCGCCGCGCCGCCCCGAGGGTGGCGCCCAGGTCGAGCTGCTCACGGTGCCCGCGGCGTCGGTCGTGGCGATCCCGGACGGCGTGACCATCGAGGAGGCCTCGACGCTGCCGATGAACGGCCTCACCGCGATCCTCGGCCTCGACCTGCTCGACCTCCCCGCGGGCGCGACGCTCGCCGTGACCGGCGCGGCGGGCCTGCTCGGCTCCTACGTGCTCACGCTCGCCGCCGAGCGTGGCCTGCGCACGATCGCCGACGCCAAGCCCGAGGACGAGCCGGCGGTGCGCAGGGCGGGCGCCGACGAGGTCGTGCCGCGCAGCGACGACTTCGCCGCCGCGGTCCGCGCGGTCGCCCCCGACGGCGTCGACGCCGTCTACGACACCGCGCTCCTGCACGAGCAGGCGCTCGGCGCCATCCGCGACGGCGGGCAGATCGCCGTGGTCCGCGGCTGGGGCGGGCCGGCCGACCGCGACATCGTCATCCGCAAGGTCATGGTCGCGATCTTCACCGAGCTCGGCGCGGACAGTGACCT
>CAXUES010000263.1:2360-4936 GCA_964250185.1 uncultured Solirubrobacteraceae bacterium
GCGCCTGGAGGACACCGCGGGCCTCGAGCACCTGCGCGCGCTGGCCTCCTCCGGGAAGATCGCGCTGAAGGTCGCCGGGCGCTACGGCCCCGGCGAGGCCGGCGAGGCGCAGGACGTCCTGGACGCCGGCGGCGTGCGCGGGCGCTTCGTCATCACCTTCGACTAGAGCAGCGGGCGCAGCGGCGCGAGGAGCGTCTCGGAGAACTTCGCGGCGAACGGGCGCGAGCCCCACTCGTCGGTGGTCAGGCGCCGCGCGTTGGACATGTCGGTCGAGAAGATCCGCTCGAGGTGCTCGGCGAAGGGCGCGTCGAACACCTCGACGTTGATCTCGTAGTTGCCCGTCAGGCTGAGGCGGTCGAGGTTGGCGGTGCCCACGGTGCTCCACCGGCCGTCGATCGTCGCCGTCTTGGCGTGGACCATCGCCCGCTCGTAGAGCCACAGCTGCACCCCGCCGCGCAGCAGCGTGCCGTAGAACCCGCGCGAGAGCCAGTCCGCGACGATGTGGTTGGACGCCTCGGGCATGAGGATGCGCACCTCCACTCCGCGGCTCGCCGCGGCGAGCAGCGCGCGGACGAGCTCGCGGTCGGGGATGAAGTACGGCTGGGTGATCGCGATGTGGTGCGTCGCCCGGTCGATCGCCTCGAGGTAGACGCCGCGGATGGGGTAGGTGAGCTGCGCGGGGACGTTGCGGTAGACGCGCAGGCGCGGCTCCCAGACGGTCGAGCCGCGCTCGATCAGGCGGTCGTGCTCCGGGCCGCGGTGGAGGTTCCAGAAGTCGACGAAGGCGTTCTCGAGCTCCCAGGCCGACGGCCCGGTGATGCGCAGGTGCGTGTCGCGCCACTCCGTCGCGTAGGCCGCGCCGATGTTGTAGCCGCCGACGAAGCCGATCTCCCCGTCGACCACCAGGAGCTTGCGGTGGTCGCGGCCGGACTTGCGCACGTCGAGCAGGAGCATCCCCGCGCGGAAGGCGGGGTAGCGGATGACCTGCACGGACGGCGGGAACGCGAAGAACGAGCGCCGCACGACGAGGTTGGCGAAGCCGTCGTAGATGACCCGGACCTCGACGCCGCGCTCGGCCGCCTCGATGAGCGCCCGCTTGAACTCCTGGCCGACCGCGTCGCCCTTGACGATGAAGGACTCGAACAGGACGCGCTCGCGCGCGCCGCGGATCGCCGCGAGCATGTCGTCGTAGAGCGCCGTGCCGTAGGTGTAGGTCGTCGCCACCGAGGTGCCGATCACGTGCTCGGTGGCCTCGGTGCGGGGGAACGTCGCCTGGTGGGGGCGCACGCGCTTGCGCCACGCGTCGGTGGCCGTCAGGCCGGCGACGAGCGCGGCCTGCGAGGCGGCGAGCGCGAGGGCGGCGCGGCGCGCGACGAGCCCGGGGGTGAGGCGGCGGGGAGCGGGCACGGCGGACGTCGACCCTAGAGGGGAGCGCCGGAGGGCGTGGGGTCGCCTCAGCGCAGGAAGCAGAGCACGAGCGGCTCGCCGTCGGCGCCCGCGGGCAGCCGGTGCGACTCGATCTCCACGGTGCGCCGCCGGCCGTCGGCGCCGAGGATGACGTTGGCGTTGCGGGCGGCCGACGCCGTCAGCGCGGTGTCGCGCGCGCGCTGGTTGGCCGCGAGGTCGGCCCACCAGGTGCGCCGGGCGACCGGGGTGGCCATGAGCTCGGCGCGCGGCCGGCCGAGCATCGCGCAGGCCCCGTCGCTGACGTGCTCGTAGGAGCCGTCCTGGCGGACGATGAGCCAGGCCGGGGCGATGTGCCCGAGCAGCTCGTCGGCGGAGGGCAGCAGGCGGCCGGCGGCCGCCGGGTCGCCCGGCGCCTCCACCGGCAGGTCGACGCGGACCTCGGTGCCGCCGCCCGGGCGGTCCCGGACGACGAGGTGCCCGCCGCGGGCGCCGACCCGGCGCTCGATGCGCTCGAGGCCCAGGTGGCCGGCGCGCGCGCCCGCGCGCCGCGAGCCGTCGGGCAGGCCCGTGCCGTCGTCGGCCACGCCGACGTGGAGGTGGCCGTCGCGGCGCTCGACCCAGGCGGAGAGCTCGCTGGCGTGCGCGTGGCGCACGACGTTCTCGCACGCCTCCCGGACGATGGCCCGGACGAGGGCCTGGTCCCCGGGGGAGAGCTCGTCCACGGTGACCTGCGCGCGTCCGACGAGCCGTCCGCGGCGGGCGGCGTCCTCCACCAGGCGTCCGATCGCGTCGGGCAGCAACCCGGCGGCTTTGATCGCGGCCGCCTGGAACGGGGTGCCGTGCGCCTCCATGCCGACCGCCTCGATCACGCTGTCCGCGCCGCGGCCGCCGGTCAGGTCGATGACCGCGGCCGGAACGTCGTCGACGGCGTCGTCATCCAGCACCTCGATGCCGTTGCGGCGGGCCATCTCGAGCCGTTCGGGCACGTTGTCGACGGCGATCACCCGGCCGGCGCCGAGGTGGCGGGCGATCCGGGCGCTCATCTGGCCGATCGGGCCGAGGCCGGTGACCAGCACCGTGTCGCCCGGCTGGATGTCCGCGTACTGGGCCGCCTGCCAGGACGTGGTCAGCACGTCGGAGAGGAACAGGTAACGCTCGTCGGGGTGGCC
>CAXUES010000264.1:0-4884 GCA_964250185.1 uncultured Solirubrobacteraceae bacterium
GGCCAGCGCGCCGCCGACCGCGGCCCCGATGCCGAAGCCGGCGGTCAGCGTCAGCGCGGCCCGGCGGGCCCGTAGGCCCGGGGGCGCGGCGGCCGATCCTGCCGGCATGCCCGCCATCCGCATCGCCGCGGCGGCCGACCTCCTGGGGGTCGGGGCGAGCACCCTGCGTGGCTGGGAGGCCCGCCATGGCTTCCCGGCCCCGGGACGCTCGGACGGAGGCCACCGGCAGTACGACCTGGCCGAGGTGGAGGCGCTGCGCGACGCGCTGCGCGACGTGGGCGACGTGCCCTCGGCCGTGGAGCTCGCCCAGCGCCGGACCCGGGGCGAGGGCGGGTCCGCAACTGACATCGCTGCCACGCTCGGCTCCTTCGACGCCGAGGCCTGCGACCGCCTGGCCGAGTCCTCGATGGCCTTGCGGGGCCTGGAGCGCACGATCGGGGAGCTGCTCCTGCCCGGCGTGGGCGCGCTCGCTCGACGCTCCGCCGAGCACGGCTTCGCCTGGCGCTGGGCCACGGGCTGGCTCGCCGCCCAGGCCCGCCTCGCGCCGCCCGCGACGCTCGGCGACGGCGTGCTGCTCGTCGACGCCGCCGCGAACGCGTGCGACGACGACGCCCTCCACGTGCAGGCGCTCGAGCTGCTCCTGCGCCGCGCCGGCCTGCGCGTCCTCGTGCTCCCCGCGACGACCGACCCGGCCCGACTGGGGCGCGCGGTGGCCGTCCTGCGGCCGCGGCTCATCGTGCTCGGCGGCCGCGTCGAGGGCCTCGACGGGGTCTCGCGCCTCGTGTGGGCCGCGCGCTCCTCGGCGGCCGAGCCCGTCGCCGTCTGCGAGTTCCGCGGGGGCCTGAGCGGCCGCGCGGGCGTCGCCGGCAGCCCGGTGCCGTCGCTGGGCGACGAGCCCTCCGCGGCGCGCGACGCGGCGGTCGCGCTGCTGCGCGGCGGCGTGCGCGCCTCGCGCGGCACCCGCGCCGTCGCCTCCTAGCGCGCGCGCCCCTCGGCGCCCGCTCGCTCGTTGCGAGAATGGGCGGCAGATGCCGCACGCGCCCGTCGACCCCAACCAGTCCTTCCCCGCGCTGGAGGACGAGGTCATCGCGCGCTGGCGCGACCGGGACGTCTTCCGCGAGTCGATCCGCCGTCGCGAGGGCGCGGAGCGCTTCACCTTCTACGAGGGCCCGCCCACCGCCAACGGCCGCCCCGGGTCCCACCACGTCCTCGCGCGCGTCTTCAAGGACATCTACCCGCGCTACAAGACGATGCGCGGCTACCTGGCCGAGCGCAAGGGCGGCTGGGACTGCCACGGCCTGCCCGTGGAGATCGCGGTGGAGAAGGAGCTCGGCTTCACGAGCAAGCGCGACATCGAGGAGTACGGCATCGAGGCGTTCAACGCCCGCTGCCGTGAGTCGGTCTCCACCTACCTGGAGGAGTGGGACCGCCTCACGGAGCGCATCGGCTACTGGGTCGACCTCGACGACGCCTACCGCACGATGGACGCCAGCTACGTCCAGTCGGTGTGGTGGGCGCTGAAGGAGATCCACGCCAAGGGGCTGCTCTACGAGGGCCACAAGGTCGTCCCGTACTGCCCGCGCGACGGCACGGCGCTCTCCTCCCACGAGGTCGCCCAGGGCTACGAGGACGTCGTCGACCCGTCGGTCTACGTGCGCCTGCCGGTCACCGACGTCGCCTCTTCGGCGCTCTCGGTGGGCGACGAGCTCGTGGTGTGGACCACGACGCCGTGGACGCTGGTCTCCAACGCCGCCGTCGCCGTCGCGCCGGACCTCGAGTACGTGCGGGTGCGCGCCGCCGACGGCCACCTCGTCGTGGTCGCCGCGGCGCTCGTCGAGCGGGTCGTCGGGGAGGGCTCGGAGGAGCTCGGCCGCTTCCCGGGCTCGGCGCTCGAGGGCGTGCGCTACGAGCCGCCGTTCACCTACATCGCCGGCTCGGAGTACGGGCCGCTCGGCCACTCCGTCCTGCTGGCCGACTTCGTCACCGCCGCCGACGGCACCGGCCTCGTGCACACCGCGGTCGCCTTCGGCGAGGACGACTACGCGCTGGGCACCGCGGCCGGGCTCACCGTGGTCAACCCGGTGCGCCTCGACGGCACCTACGACGAGCGCATCGGCTCCTACGCCGGGCGCTGGGTCAAGGACGCCGACCGCGACCTCATCGAGGACCTGCGCGCGGCGGGGAAGCTCCTGCGCGTGCAGGAGTACGAGCACTCCTACCCGCACTGCTGGCGCTGCGGGACGCCGCTCATCTACTACGCCAAGCCGTCCTGGTACATCGCGACCTCGACGATGCGCGAGGAGCTCCTGGCCAGCAACGAGGCCGTCGACTGGCACCCGCCGCACATCAAGCACGGCCGCTTCGGCCAGTGGCTGGAGGGCAACGTCGACTGGGCGCTGTCCCGCGAGCGCTACTGGGGCACGCCGCTGCCGATCTGGCGCACCGAGGACGGCTCGGAGGAGCTCTGCGTCGGCTCGCTCGCCGAGCTCCAGGAGCTCTCCGGCGTGGCGCTGGACGACCCGCACCGCCCCTACGTCGACGACGTGACGTTCGCCTCGCCGACCACGGGCGCGCTCATGCGCCGCGTGCCCGAGGTCATCGACGTGTGGTTCGACTCGGGCGCGATGCCCTTCGCCCAGCACGGCGCGCCGTGGGCTCCCGGGTCGGTGGAGAAGGTGCAGTCGGCATGGCCGGCGGACTTCGTCTGCGAGGCGCTGGACCAGACGCGCGGCTGGTTCTACTCCCAGCTGGCGATCGGCACGCTCCTGCAGGGGCGCGCGCCGTACGAGCACGTCGTCTGCCTCGGCCTGATCCTCGACGAGGAGGGCCAGAAGATGTCCAAGTCCAAGGGGAACATCGTCGACCCCTGGGCCGTGCTGGACCGCTTCGGGGCCGACGCGTTCCGCTGGTGGTTCTTCACCAACAAGCAGCCCTGGGACGGCTACCGCTTCTCCGAGGAGGCCGTGGGGGACACGGTCCGCCTGTTCCTCAAGCAGCTGTGGAACACGTACGCGTTCCTGACCACCTACGCGGTGGAGGAGGGCGTCGGCGCCGGGGAGGAGACCGAGCTGGACCGCTGGGTGCTCTCGCGCCTGAGCGGCACGGTGGCCGAGGTCACCGAGCGGATGGACGACTACGACGCGACCTTCGCCGGCCGGGCGATCGCCGCGTTCGTCGACGACCTGAGCAACTGGTACGTGCGCCGCTCGCGGCGGCGCTTCTGGGACGGCGACGCGGTCGCCTTCCGGACGCTGGAGACGTGCCTGGTCACCGTCGCGCAGCTGCTCGCGCCGTTCACCCCGTTCGTCGCCGACGCGATCTACGAGGGGCTCGACGGCTCCGAGGCCTCGGTGCACCTGACGGACTGGCCGGTGGCGGGGGAGCGCGACGTCGCGCTGGAGGCGGAGATGGCCGTCGCGCGCGACGCGGTCCGCCTCGGCCTGGCCGCCCGCGGGCAGTCGCGGGTGAAGCTCCGCCAGCCGCTGCGCGAGGCCGTCGTGGTCGCCGCGGGGCGCGAGCGCGAGGCGATCGAGCGCCACGGGGAGGTCGTGCGCTCCGAGCTCAACGTCAAGGCGCTGCGCTTCGCCGAGAGCGCCGACGAGCTCGGCTCCTACGACCTCAAGCCCAACTGGCGCGCGCTCGGGCCGCGCTTCGGCAAGGCCATGCCGGCCGTGGCCGCCGCGCTCGCCGCGCTGGACGCCGGCCACGTCGCCGCGGCGCTGCGATCGGGCACGCCGATCGGCATCAACATCGAGGGCAGCGAGCACGAGCTCACCCCGGACGACGTGGTCATCGGGCTGCAGCCCCTGGAGGGCTACCAGGTGGAGCGCGAGGGCTCCCACGCGGTCGCGCTGGACCTCGCGCTGGACGAGGAGCTCGTGCAGGAGGGCCTGGCCCGGGAGGTCGTCCGCGCGGTGCAGAACGCGCGCAAGGCGGCGGGCCTGGAGGTCAGCGACCGCATCACGCTGGCGCTGGGCGGCGACGACGACGTCCTGGCCGCCGCGCGGGCGCACGAGGGCACGATCGCCGGCGAGGTGCTCGCCGTGGGGGCGGTGGGCTACGACGCGCCGGACGGCGGCGAGGCGCTCGTGGTCGAGGGCCGCCCGCTGCACGTGCGGGTCGTCAAGGCCTAGGGGGGCGAGTTCCGGTGTCCGTGGCCCTAGTGGGGCCATGGACACCACCACGCAGGCCCCCGCCGAGCCCGACGCGCCCCCGCGGCGCAGGCTCGACCCCGGGCAGATCGCCGCGATCGTCGGCGAGATCCCCGCCGGCCACTGGATGAGCTACGGCGACGTGGCCGCCGCGGCCGGGCTGGACGAGCTCGCCGCCCGGGCGCTCAACCGCCTGCTCACGCGGGAGGGGACGCCCGGCGCGCACCGCGTCCTGAAGGCCGACGGCACCGTGGCGGGCACGGCGCTCGGCGATCCCGAGCGCGTCCTGCGCCTCCTGCGCGAGGAGGGCACCGGCCTGGTCGGCGGCCGCGCGCCGCAGGAGCGCCGGTGGTCGGCCGGGAACGACGCGGGGCCCGCGTGACGCGGGCCCCGGGCAAGGCGGTGTGGCGGCTGCTCGCCTAGGAGGCGAGGGCGGGCTCGAGCTCCTGCTCGAGCTTGCGCTTCGGGTAGGCGCCGATGATCTGCTTGACCGGCTCGCCGGCCTTGAAGAGCATCATCGTCGGCAGGCTCATGATCCCGTACTTCGCCGCGATCTGCTGGTTCTCGTCCGTGTTGAGCTTGCGCACGGCGAGGCCCTTCTCGGCGGAGATCTCCTCGAGGACCGGGCTGACCATGCGGCACGGGCCACACCACGGGGCCCAGAAGTCGACGAGCACAGGCTCGGAGGACTCGATGACCTCGGCCTGGAAGGTGGTGTCGGTGACGTCCGCGA
>CAXUES010000265.1:0-4859 GCA_964250185.1 uncultured Solirubrobacteraceae bacterium
CCAGGCCAGCGCGGAGGGGTCGACGACCGCGCTGGGCCCGCGCAGGCCGTCGGGCTGCCAGCGCGTGGCGGGATCGGGCAGCCCGTCGCGGCCGTCGAGCACGTAGCGGTAGCGGTCGCCGTGCGCGGCGGGCACCCGGGCGCTCCAGACGCCGAGGCCCTCCTCGGCCAGCGGCGTGCGGCCCGGCCCGAGCTCGACCTCCACCGCGTGGGCCTCCGGGGCCCAGACGCGGAACTCCACCTCCCCGTTGGCGACGGGGGTGGCGCCGAGGCGGCGCTCGAAGGGCAGGGTGGCGTCGGGCATGTCGTCCACGGGTGCCCGCGCGCCGCGGCCGTCGAACAGGCGCGGGCCCACGACCCGGTGACGGGCGGCACACCCCACGGCGCCCGTTTCCGACCGGGTCTTCAAGGCGATCGGCCGGGGCGTCGATGGTCCTTGGATCCTCGGCATCGCGCCCACGTCCGCCAGACCCCCCCGCGACGCGGCCGCGCCCGTGGACGCCGAGCGCCGTGCGCGGCTGTTCGCCTCCGTGCTGGCCAACGCCAAGGACGCGGTGCTCGTGACCGAGGCCGAGCCGGTCGACGAGGCGTCGGGCGGCCCGCGCATCCTCTACGTCAACGAGGCCTTCACCGCGATGACGGGCTACACCGCCGACGAGGCGGTCGGACGGACGCCGCGCATGCTCCAGAGCCCGGAGACCGACCAGGACGAGCTCGACCGGCTGCGCCTCGCCCTGGCCCAGTGGCGATCGGTCCAGGTCGAGCTGCGCAACGTCCACAAGGACGGCCACGAGTTCTGGGTGCAGTTCATCATCGTCCCGGTCGCCGACGAGGACGGCTGGTACACGCACTGGATCTCCATCCAGCGCGACGTGACCGAGCGCCACGAGCACGACGAGCGCACGGCCGCCCTCGTCGCCGGCTCCTCCGACGTGGTGCTGCTCTGCGACCTCGACGGCCGCGTCAGCAGCGCCAGCCCGGCCGCGTCGCGCACCCTGGACGACGCGGGCCGCGGGCTCGTCGGCGCCGACGTCCTGGCGTTGCTGCGCCCGGAGGCCCGCGACGCCGCCCACGCCGCGCTGCAGGCGCTCGGCCGGCCCGAGCCGCCCCCCGGCAGCCACGAGCTCGAGGTGCGCACCACCGCGGGCTGGCGGTGGTTCGAGCTCTCGCTGCGCCTGGCCTCCCTCGACGGCGCCGCGCCCGTGGCCGTCGTCACCGCCACCGACTGCACGGAGCGGCGCCAGGAGCAGGCCGCGCTGCACGTCGCCCAGGACCGCCTGCGGGGCGCCTTCGCCGACGCGCCCACCGGCATGGTCGTCGTCGCCGACGACGGCACGCTGCTCAGCGTCAACGCGCAGTTCTGCGAGCTCGTCGGCCGCTCCGAGCGCCAGCTCGTCGGCCGCGGCATCGACCCGCTCATCCACCCCGACGACCGTCGCGACAGCGTGGTCGACCGCCGCGACGTCCTCTCCGGGGAGCTCAGCGTCATCCGCCGCGAGCGGCGGGTGCTGCACGCCGACGGGCACGTCGTCGGCGTCATGTTCTCCGCGTCGGTCGTCCGCCGCGAGGGGGACGCCTCCGAGCTGGTCGTCCACATCGAGGACATCTCCGAGCGCAAGGCGCTGGAGGCCGCGCTGACCCACCAAGCGATGCACGACGACCTCACGCACCTCCCCAACCGCGGGCTGTTCCTCGACCGCCTGGCCACCGCGCTGGAGCGCGGGGAGCGCAACGCCACCGCGCTGTCGGTCCTCTTCATCGACCTGGACCACTTCAAGACCATCAACGACTCGTTCGGCCACGAGGCCGGCGACCGCGTGCTCAGCGCGGTGGCGCGGCGCCTCGGCTCGCTCGTGCGGCCCGGGGACACCGCCTCGCGCTTCGGCGGCGACGAGTTCGCCGTCCTGTGCGACGGCGCCGACGCCCGGCAGGCCGCGCTCATCGCCACCCGGATCGCCGCGGCGCTCGACGCGCCCGTCGCCCTGCCCGAGCTCGGCGACGTCGAGCTGGGCGCGAGCATCGGCGTCGCCACCGCCGACGGCTCCACGCCGACGGCCGAGGCCCTGCTGCGCCAGGCCGACACCGCGATGTACGCGGCCAAGATCCGCCCCGACGTCGGCTTCTACGCCTTCGACGCCCAGCTCGCCGCCGACGAGGGCGCCGAGTCCACCGTGGAGCGGCGCCTGGCCGACGCCATCGCCCGCGACGAGCTCGAGGTGCACTACCAGCCCATCGGCCCGGGGCTGCGCGAGGACGACGCCTTCGAGTTCGAGGCGCTCGTGCGCTGGCGCGACCCCATCCTCGGCCTGCGGCCGCCCGTCGACTTCATCTCGGTCGCCGAGCGCTCCGGGCTCATCGTCGACATCGACCGGTGGGTCCTGGACCGCGCGTGCGCCGACGCCGCGGGGCTCGGCGACGGCCGCGTGCGCGTCTGGGTCAACTTCGCGCAGCGAACGCTGGTCGAGCCGGGGTTCGACGAGCACGTCGAGGCCTGCCTGAAGCGCAGCGGGCTGCCTCCGGCGGCGCTCGGGCTGGAGATCACCGAGCGCGCAGTCGTCGAGAGCAGCGACGCGACCTACCGGACCTTCGAACGGCTGCGCGGCCTCGGGGTCCAGATCGCGGTGGACGACTTCGGCACGGGCTACTCGTCGCTCGCGGCCCTCATCGAGCGCCCGGTGGACGTGCTCAAGCTCGACCGCTCGCTCATCGAGGGCGTCCCCGCGTCGGCCAGCATCGCGATCGTCCGGGCGATCGTCGCGATGGCCGACGCGCTCGGCCTGCGCACGGTGGCCGAGGGCGTCGAGCACGCCGAGCAGCTCGAGCTGCTGGTCGACCTGGGCGCCCAGCACATCCAGGGCTACCACCTCGCGCGGCCCATGCCGCTCGCCGCGCTCGCCGAGCGCTACGCCCGGTACGCACCCGTTCCGCCAGGGTGACAGCATGTCGAGCGGTGGCCGTCCTCCGCTCGACCTTCGATCCCCGCTCCCCCGTGGCGCAGACCAACCGCGAGGCGATGGCCGTGCGGCTCGCCGAGCTCGCAGCGCTCGACGCCACCCGTGAGGCAGGCGGCGGCGAGCGCTACGTGGAGCGCCACCGGTCGCGCGGCCGGCTGCTGGCCCGGGAGCGCATCGAGCTGCTCGTCGACCGCGACTCGCCGTTCCTGGAGCTGCAGCCCTACGCCGCCGCTCAGAGCGACTTCCACGTCGGCGCGAGCGTCGTCACCGGGATCGGCGTCGTGGAGGGCGTGGAGTGCGTGCTCAGCGCGAACGACCCCACGATCCGCGGCGGCTCGAGCAACCCGTTCAGCCTGCGCAAGGCGCTGCGGGCGCAGGAGGTCGCGCTGGCCAACCGGCTGCCGCTCATCGGCCTCGTCGAGTCCGGCGGAGCGGACCTGCCCACCCAGGCCGAGGCGTTCGTCCCCGGCGGGGAGACCTTCGCGAACCTCACGCGGCTCTCCGCGGCGGGCATCCCGACGCTCGCGCTCGTCTTCGGCTCCTCCACCGCGGGCGGCGCCTACCTGCCCGGGATGAGCGACCACACGATCTTCGTGGACGGCGCGGCGAGCGTCTTCCTGGGCGGCCCGCCGCTCGTGGAGGTCGCCACGGGGGAGCGCTCCACCGAGGTGGAGCTCGGCGGCGCCGGCATGCACGCACGCGCGTCGGGCCTGGCCGACCACCTCGCGGTGGACGAGCGCGACGCGCTGCGCCTCGGCCGCGAGGTCGTCGGCGCGCTGGGCTGGCGCAAGGCGGGCCGCGGCCCCGACCGCCCCGTCGAGGCGCCCCTGGCCGATCCCGAGGAGCTCGACGCGCTCCCCTCGGCCGACCCGAAGGTCCCCTTCGCCACCCACGAGGTGCTCGCCCGGGTCCTCGACGGCTCGCGCTACGCCGAGCACAAGCCGCTCTTCGGACCGTCGCTGACCTGCGGCTGGGGGCACGTCCACGGCTACGCGGTGGGGATCGTCGCCAACGTCCGGGGCGTGCTCTTCGGCCCCGAGGCCGAGAAGGCCGCGCAGTTCATCCAGCTGGCCAACCAGCGCGACGTGCCGCTCGTCTTCCTGCACAACGCGACCGGGTTCATGGTCGGCGCCGAGTACGAGCAGGCCGGGATCATCCGGGCGGGCGCGCGGATGATCAACGCGGTGGCCAACTCGACGGTGCCGCACCTCGGGGTGGTGATCGGGGGCTCCTACGGCGCGGCGAACTACGCGATGAGCGGCCGGGGCTTCGATCCGCGCTTCCTCTTCTCCTGGCCCAACGCGCAGTCGTCGGTCATGGGACCGGCGCAGCTGGCCGGCGTCCTGTCGATCGTCGCCCGCGCGGCGGCCCAGCGGCGCGGCACCCCGTACGACGACGCGACCGACGCGGCCATGCGCACCGCCGTCGAGGGGCAGATCGAGCAGGAGCAGACCGCGCTGGCCAACTCCTCGCGCGGCTACGACGACGGCATCATCGACCCGCGCGACACCCGCGCCGTGCTGGGGATGGCGCTGAGCGCGGTGCACGGCGCCGAGGTCCGCGGTGCCTCGATGGGCTACGGGGTGGTCCGGTGATCCGCCGGCTGCTCGTGGCCAACCGCGGGGAGATCGCCCGGCGCGTCGCGCGGACCGCCCGCGCGCGCGGCATCGAGGTGGTGGCCGTGTTCAGCCGGGCCGACGCCGGGGCGGCGTTCGTGCGCGAGGCCGAGCTCGCCGTGGCGATCGGCGGGGCGGCGCCCTCGGCCTCCTACCTGCGCGGCGACGCGATCGTCGAGGCCGCGCTGCGCACGGGCGCCGACGCGGTCCACCCCGGCTACGGCTTCCTGGCCGAGGACGCGGCCTTCGCGCAGGCCGTGCTCGACGCGGGCCGGACCTGGGTGGGACCC
>CAXUES010000266.1:0-4843 GCA_964250185.1 uncultured Solirubrobacteraceae bacterium
CCTCTACAAGAGCGACGACAACCCCGACGGCGGGCTGGACGACGCCACCATCGGCCAGTTCGAGGACGGCGTGCGCAGCGACCGCCCGGCGTTCCTGGACGGGTTCGTCACGAGCTTCTTCACCGCCGGCGACGGCCCCGAGCTCGTGAGCCCGCCGACCCACGCCTACAACGTCCAGATCGCGGCCTTCGCGTCGCCCAAGGGCACGCTGGACTGCATCGCCGCCTTCGGCCGGACGGACTTCCGCGAGGACCTCGCCAAGGTCGACGTGCCGACGCTCGTCATCCACGGCGACTCCGACGGCATCGTGCCGCTCGAGGTGAGCGGTGCGCGCACCGCCGAGGCGATCGAGGGCGCGAAGCTCGTCGTCGTCGAGGGCGCCCCGCACGGGTTCAACCTGACCCACGCGGAGCGCTTCAACGAGGAGCTCCTGAGCTTCCTGGCCTCCTAGGCGACCTGCGCCCCGCCGGGGGCGTGCGTCCGCGCGGCGCTCCTGGCACCGCGTCGGCTCGTGCCCCCGGCGCCCGTGCCCATGGCGTCGCCGAGCGACAGGCGGTGCAGGCCCCAGGTGAGCAGCGCGAGCAGCCCGAGCGCGATGAGCACCACCACGAGGTAGGCGGCCACGGTCAGCCAGCTCGCGGCGGACTTCTGCTCGCGCTGGAGGATCGTGTGGTCGGCGGCGAAGCTGCGCGTGGAGGAGCTCGACGCCGGCACGCCCTTGGCCGGGATCGCCGGGTCGTCGGGGAGGTAGACCGGCAGCGCGGTGAGCGAGCGGCCGTGGTGCAGGCGGATGAGCGACTTCCAGTTGCCGCTGACGGGCAGGGGCTGCGTCGTCACGTAGCGGCCCGGACCGATCCTGCGCAGGTGGTCGACGTCCAGGCCGCCGCCCTGCCACGCGGTGGCGGTGAGCCACTCGGCATCGTCGGCCGCGGTCGCCGGATCGAGCTGGACGACCGCGCGGACGGTGCGGTCGGCACCGCCGCCGCCCGCGCTGAGCTGCGTGAGCTGCACGCTGGCGCGGACGCCCTCGTCGGCGGGCTTGTAGAGCGTCGAGGCGACGATGACGCTGACCGCGGCGGCGCCGATGAGCGCACCGACGCGCAGCGGGGCGGAGCGGACACCGGGCTTCGTGGTCAGGCGGGCGCCGACCCACGCGCCGAGCAGCCCGCCGGCCACGGCGGACGCGAAGCCCAGGCCCGCGGCCTCCGGCAGCAGCTCGGCGGGCCAGGGCAGCGGCATCCACACGTGGCTCCAGCCCCACTCGGCGGCCAGTCCGACGGTGCCGATGAGCACGCCCGAGGTCAGGCCGAAGGCGAGCGGGCGGGTGCGCGGGATGGCCAGCGCGACGCCCTCGACGAGCGCCGCCTCGGCGAGGTAGAGGGGGAAGTGCGGCGTGCTCTGGCCGAGGACCGGGTCGACGAGGAGGGTCAGGGCGCCGCGGACGATGATGAAGAAGCCGACGGCGCCGAGGGCCGCGCCGCGACCACCGAAGAGCCGGATGGCCACCAGGCCGATGCTCGCGGCGAGCATGATCAGGATCGGCTGGAAGACGAAGCGGAACTGCGGCACGCCGAAGTCGAACTCGGCCTGGAAGGTCGACAGGCCGAGCAGCAGGCCGCCGCCGAGCGGCAGCGCGAGGCTCCAGTGCAGGCGCGGCGTGCGCCCGTCGGACTGCTCGGGCAGCGTGCGCAGGCCCTCGACCATGAGCACGGCGATGCCCACGAGCGTCATGGCGGCGCCGCCGATGAGCATGAGGTGCGTCGGGCCCCAGAGCGTCACGTCCTGGCCGAAGATGCGGTGCCAGACGTCGTCGAGGGGGAAGCCGATGAGCGAGAAGGCGCCGCACGCGCAGATCAGGACGCCGCCCAGCGGGGCGTGCCAGTCCTCGGTGATGCGCAGCGACGATGCGCTCGGCTCGCCCTCGGGCATGACCATCGCCAGGTAGCCCGCGGTGAAGATCCCGAAGAGGCCGGCGAGGATGAAGTAGTGGGCCGGGTTGGCCAGCGGGCCCTCGTCGCGGCCCACGCCGATGTGCAGGGAGATGTCCCAGTACATGCCGAAGACCGCGGTGATCAGCGACGCGGTGGCCACGCCGCCGGGGAAGGCGACCCACCCGGGCAGGCCGGTGATGCGCTCGCCGATCGTCCCCGCGGCCGTCAGGACGTTCGTGCGGCCCTCGCGGTGGCGCGTGCCGACCCACAGCAGCGCGACGGTGAGGAGCGTCGCCGCGACGCTGGCGATGGCGATCTGGCCGAGGGCGGCGCCGCCCGCCGGCGGGGTGCCCGTGCCGGCCTGGGCGAGGAGGGAAGCTTGCACCGATCCGTGGAACATGACGCGGAAGCTACATCATCTGGTGTCACGGTTGACCGTGCGTTGAGTCACGTGTGGATGAGCGCGCCCTCCACGGCCGTCGCGTGCGCCAGCAGGGCGCCGTCGTCGGCGGCGAGCAGCTGCAGCCCGACCCCCGGGGCGGCGGGCAGCGAGATCGCGGGCAGGCCGCAGACGTTGGCCAGTCGTGTGTGGGCGACGAGGCGCGCGCCGGCGGCCGCGGCGTCGGCGGGGTCCGCGAGCGCGGCCAGCAGCGGTGCCCGGACCCCGACCGTCGGTCCGACGAGCGCGTCGAGGCCGTGCAGCCGCGCGCGGGTCGTGGTGATCAGCGCCCGGCGGGCCGCGTGGGCGGCCGCGAGCGCCACGGCGGGCAGCGCCAGGCCCGCGCGGAAGCGCGCGGCGACGTCGGCGCCGAAGCGCTCCGGCACCTCGGCGAGGTCGGCGGCGTGCACGGCGGCCGCCTCGGCGAGCAGGAGCGTCGTGCTGGTGGCGAAGACCAGGCCGGCGTCGGCGGGCTCGGCCTCGACGAGCGTGGCACCGGCGTGGGAGAGCCGGTCGAGGGCACCGGCGATCGCCGCGGCCACCTCGGGGTCGGCCTCCTCGAGCTCGCGCGGCACGTAGCCCAGGCGCAGCGCGCGGAGCCCCGTGGGCGGCGCGGGGGCGGCGATCCCGAGCACCCGCGCGGCGTGGGCCACGTCCGTCACCCGCCGGGCGAGCAGGCCGACGTGGTCCAGCGTCGGTGCCAGCGGATGGACGCCCGCGGTGCTGAGGCGTCCGTGGGTGGGCTTGAAGCCCACGACGCCGCAGAGCGCGGCCGGGATCCGCACCGACCCGCCCGTGTCCGTGCCGACCGCCAGGTCGGCGGCGCCCGTCGCCACGGCGACGGCCGAGCCCGAGCTCGAGCCGCCCGGCACGCGCGCGGGGTCCAGCGGGTTGCGTGGCGTGCCCTTCCCCGCGTTGATCCCGGTGACGCCGATGGCCAGCTCGTGGAGTGCCGTGGTGCCGACGAGCGTCGCGCCCGCGGCGCGCAGGTCGGCGACCACGCGCGCGTCGTGGGGCTCGGGCGGGGCGCCGTCGCGGACGGCCGAGCCCGCGCCGAGCGGCAGGCCCGCGACCGCGACGAGGTCCTTGACGGCCAGCGTCCAGCCCGCGAGCGGTCCCTCCGGCGGGCGGGCGGCGACCTCGCGGCGCGCGGCGTCCCCGAGCGGCGCGACGAACGCGCCGCCCTGCGCGACCGGCGTCGCGCGCGCGAGCGCGTCCTCGAGCCAGGACGGCCCCTCCCGCGGCGCGTCGGGCACGATCTGCCCGTGGGGCGCGGCGGCCGCGGCCGGGGGCCCGTCGCCGACGGGGCGGCCACGGCGGGGCGTCCCCGCCAGGGCCGTCGTGAGCTCGGCGGCCAGGCGCGCGGCGTCAGGGTCGTCGGGCATCTCGCGACCGTACGCGGCTGTCAGGATGGCCCGCTCGTGGTACGTCTGACGGATCTCCTGCGCCGGCGCTTCGTCGCGCGTGTCCTGGCCTGCGTCCTCGTCGGGCGCCTGCCCGAGGGGATGGTCCCGCTCGGCGTCGTGGTGCTCGTCCGCGCCGACGGCGGCTCCTATGCGCTGGCGGGCCTGCTCGCCGCGCTGCTCGCGGTGGGCTCGGCGCTCGGGACGCCGCCCCTGGGGCGGCTCATGGACGCCCGCGGGCAGGCCGGGGTGCTCGTCGGCAGCGCGGTCGTGCGCGGCCTGGCGCTCGTCGGCCTGGCGCTCGCCGGGGCGGGGCAGCCGGTCCTCGCCGCGCTCTGCGCGCTCGTCTGCGGCGTGGCGCAGCCGCCGCTGGAGTCCGGCCTGCGCGCGCTGTGGACCGACCTCACGCGCGACGCCGAGCAGGCCGAGTCGGCCTACCGCCTGGAGGCCGGGCTGCAGGAGGTCGTCTTCGTGCTCGGGCCCGTGGTGCTCGCGCTGCTCACCGCGCTCGTCGAGGTGCGCGTCGCGCTGGAGCTCACCGCGCTGCTCGGCCTGGCCGGGGCGCTGGCCTACGTCGCGGTGCCGCCCGCGCGCGCCTGGCGCGGTGCGCCGCGCGCGGACACCGCCTGGACCGCGGCGATCCGCACGCCGGGCATCCCGCCCGTCGTCTTCGTGACGGTGGTCGTCGGGACCGTCATCGGGTGCGTGAACGTCGCGGCGACGGCGTTCGCCGAGCGCTCCGACATCGCCGCGGGCTGGCTGCTGGCCGCCTACGCCGCCGGCGGGCTCGTGACGGGCACGGTCGCCGCCGCGCGGGAGCCGCGCCGGGCGGTGGAGGAGACGCTCCCGTGGCTCCTGCTCGGCCTGGGCCTCGCCTTCGCCCCGATGCTCCTCGACCCGCCCGTGCTCGTCATGGTCGCCCTGCTCGCGGTGGCCGGCGGGCTCATGGCGCCGACGCTGGCGGCGGCGTTCATCGTCGTCGGCCGGCGGGCCATGGGCGGCGCGATCGCCGAGACCTTCGCCTGGCTGACCAGCGGCGTGCTCATCGGCATCGCCGCGGGATCGGCGCT
>CAXUES010000267.1:0-4815 GCA_964250185.1 uncultured Solirubrobacteraceae bacterium
GTAGGCGCGCAGCACGTCGGCGCCGCGCTCGGCGTCGATGCGCACCGCCACGCCGTCGCGGAACTCCACCTCGAGGCCGTCGACGATCGACCCGCCGACCACGAGCGGCTTGGTCGCGCGCACGACGCCGTCGACCCGCAGCGGGTCGGGCGCGGTGAAGACCTCCTCGCTCGGGAGGTTGGGCATGTGGACGACGCCGTCGACGGTCGAGAAGCTCGCCGCCGTCCACGTCGAGGTGGGCAGCAGGCCCACGGTCAGGTCGGTGCCCGGCCCGCGGAAGCGCACGGCCTCAAGGCGGTCGGCGTCCAGGCGCTCGGTCACCCCGACCAGCACGTCCTTGCGCGCCGTCCACGAGGCGACGGGGTCCTCCTCGTCGAGGCGGCAGACGTGCAGCACCTGCTCGCCCAGGCGGTCCCACGCCTCGTCCTCGCCGAGGTCGGGGAAGACCTGGCGGGCCCAGTTGCGCGTCGGGCAGGGCACGATCGTCCAGTTGGTCGTGCGGTCGTCGACCACCGCGATCGACTCGCGCAGGGCGGGCAGGACGTCGCGGCCGGCGCGCGCCGGGTCGACGTCGTCGAGCAGGCCGGGGAAGGCCGGGCCCGCCAGCGAGATCCGGGCGGCGTGGCGGCGGCCGAGCTCGACCACGCGCTCCCCGAGCCACTCAGGCACGTAGTCCAACGTGTCCTCGCGCGCGTGGAGCAGGCGCTCGCGCTTGACCCGCAGGTCGAAGGTCGTCACGTCGACGAAGCGCGCACCCCGGCGGTAGGCCGCGCCGGCGATCGCGGCGGTCAGCGCCTCCTTGCCGGGCTCGCTGGAGAGCCCGACGACCTGGCCCTCCTGGACGTTGGCCGCGAAGGCGACGGTGAGCTCCGCGAAGCGCTCGAGGACGGCCGGATCGTCGAAGGGGCTCATGATCGGCGAGGCTACTGCCGATGCCCCGGACCGGTGGGGCAGCCGGCCCGCCCGTGCCCCCACGTCCCCCACAGCCCCTGAGCGCCCTCCCCGCACCCGACGTGCCCGTCGAGGCCCTCGCGCCCGCGGGCGAGCCGCGCCCCGCGGCCCTCGAGCGCCCGGCGGTCCTCGAGCGCGCGCGCGGCTGGCTGCCGCGCGGGCGGACGCTCCCCGACGTCGAGTGGGACCGCCGCCAGCGCTGGCTGCTCGTGCTGCTGTGGCTGCACGTCCCCGCGCTGGTCATCTTCGGCCTGCTCGAGGGCCAGTCCGCCGGCCACCTCGGCCTCGAGGCGGGCGTGGGCGTCGGCGGGCTCGCCGCGCTGGCCACCTGGGTCGCCCGCGGCCGCGAGGCGGCGTCCGTCGCGGTGGCGGTCGGGCTGCTGACCAGCTCGGCGCTCGTCGTGCACATCTCGGGCGGCGTGACCGAGGCGCACTTCCACTTCTTCGTGATGATCGTCGTCCTGACGCTCTACGAGGACTGGACGATCTTCGGGCTGGCCACGGGCTTCGTGGTCGTCCACCACCTGACCATGGGCCTCCTGGCGCCCGGCTCGCTCTACGACCACGGCGGCAGCCCGTTCGGCTGGGCGGCGGTGCACGCGGGCTACATCGCCGCGGCGGGCCTGGCGGCCATCGGCGGCTGGCGCCTCAACGAGGACGTCCGCCTCGCCCACGCCGACGCCTCGGCGCGCGCGGAGGCCTCGGAGCGCACCGCGCTGGCCGCGCTGGCCGAGCTCGAGCGCTCCAACCGCGACCTGGAGCAGTTCGCGTCGATCGCCTCGCACGACCTGCAGGAGCCGCTGCGCACCGTCAGCGGCTTCCTCGGCCTGCTCGAGCGCCGCCACGGCGAGGCGCTGGGCGAGGAGGGCCGCGAGCTCGTCGGGCACGCCATCGGCGGCGCGAAGCGCATGCGGGCGCTCATCGACGGCCTGCAGGAGTGGACCCGCACGGGCGCCACCGCCTTCCGGCCCGAGCGGGTGGACGTCGGCGAGCTGCTCGACGAGGTCCTGGCCGGCCTGGAGTCGCGCATCGAGGCCACGGGCGCCCGGGTGGAGCGCCGCGACCTGCCCGTCCTGCGGGCCGACCGCGAGCTCCTGGGCCGCGCGCTGCTCAACCTCGTCGGCAACGCGCTGAAGTTCTCCGGCGACGAGCCCCCGCACGTCGAGGTGCAGGGCGCCGCCACCCAGGACCCCGACGGTCGCGAGGGGTGGACCCTCGCCGTCCGCGACCACGGGATCGGCATAGAGCCCGCCCACGCCGCCCGCGTCTTCGAGATGTTCAGCCGCCTGCACGCGGCGACCGGGGAGCCCGGCAGCGGCATCGGGCTGGCGGTCGTGGCGCGGGTGGCCGAGGCCCACGGAGGCCGGGTCGACGTCGCGCCGGCGCCCGGGGGCGGGTCGGTCTTCCGCCTGTGGATCCCGGCGTGATCGAGGGCCATCTCCCCCTGCAGATCATCCGATCGGAGGACGGCGGGGAGGTCGTTGCCGTCGCACCATGTCACCACAGGCCGGAGGCCCCCCTGCCCCGACGGGCTTGACCCCCATCATCGCCCGTCGCCCGGCCTGCGACGTACCCCGAGGACTCCGACGCCGGTCGCCTGCCTTCCCCCCCCTGATGGCGACCGGCGTCGCCTCACCTCGTCCTCGCAGCGCGTGCCCCTGACCCCGAAGCTCCCGCTGCTGCTCGCCGTGGGCGCCCTGGCCGTGGGCGCCGGCGCCTGCGGTGGCGGCGACGACGTGGGCACGGCGCCCCCCGGACCCACGGCCTCCCCGCCGACGGGGCCCCCGACGGTGCAGGTCGAGCAGCTCACGGGCTACACCACGAAGATCTCGCTGACCCCGCGGTTCCGGGCCACGCTGCGCTCGCTCGGCGTCGTGGCGAGCCCCGTCGGCGACGCGACGGTCTCCGCCGCGGGCGTGGCGACCTTCCCGATCACGGGCGGCGAGCTGGCCTACTACGCGCCCGGGACGGCCACCCCCGCCGTCCGGGGCGTCGTGGACCACGACGGGTCGGGCCTGGCGCTGACGGCGCGCGGCCGGCGGGTCGAGCTGGCGGACTTCACGCTGGACCCGGGCACGTCGGTCCTCACCGGCGAGGTCAGCATCGACGGCACCGTGACCGCGGCGACGGCGCCGCTCTTCTCCCTCGACGGCGCGACGCTCAAGCCGCTGCGCCTCAACGCCGACGGCACCAAGGCCGTCCTCGAGGGCGCGACCGTCCGCCTCCAGGAGGAGGCCGCCGAGCTGCTCGACCAGGCCTTCGGCACCCGCGGCCTCGCCGGGGGCATCGCGGTCGGCGTGGCGAAGCTCACCATCAACACCACGGATCAAGCGGCGCCTTAGGTCGGCCGCGTAGGCTCCAGCCGAATGAGCACCCCCCAGCGAAGCGGCGGGCGCCGCATGACCCGCAAGCAGCGCGAGCAGCGCGCCTACCAGCTCACGCTGGCCACGGGCGGCTTCGGCGTGGCCACCATCGTGGCCGCGGTGGTGGCGATCATCACCCCGCTCGGCCTGTTCGGCCTGCCGTTGCTGTTCCTGATCCTCACCGTGGTGTCGTTCGCGCTGCTGCGGCGCACGATGGGCACGTAGCCGCAGCCCCACGCCGGGGTAGGGAGCGGGCATGACCGCATCCCTGGCCGGCCGCGTCGCGCTCGTCACCGGAGGCGACTCCGGCATCGGCGCGGCGTGCGCGCTGGAGCTCGGGCGCCGCGGCGCCGCGGTGTGCATCGCCGACGTCGGCGACGTCGGCCCGTCCGAGGCGGTCGCCGAGCAGGTCCGCGCGCTCGGTGCCGGCGCGCTCACCGTGCGCATGGACGTCACCGACGAGGCCGCCGTGCACGACGCCTTCGCCCGCTGCGCCGCCGAGCTGGGTCCCGTCGACCTCCTCGTCAACAACGCCGGCGTGGAGATGGCCCACCCGCTCGTGGACATGCCGCTGGCGGACTGGCGCACGGTCCTGGACGTCAACCTCACCGGCCCGTTCCTCTGCTCGCGCGAGGCGGCGCGCGGCATGATCGCCGCGGGGAGCGGCGGCACGATCGTGAACATGTCCAGCGTCCACGAGCACATCCCGTGGCGGGGCTTCTCCCACTACTGCGCTTCCAAGGGCGGCCTGCGCCTCTTCACGCAGACCATCGCCTACGAGCTGGCCGAGCACCGCATCCGCGTGGCCAACGTCGCGCCGGGCGCCATCGACACGCCGATCAACCGGTCGGTCATGGACGACGCCGAGCAGAAGGCGGCCACCGAGGCGGAGATCCCCCTCGGCCGCTGGGGCGAGCCCGAGGACGTCGCCCGGGCCGTGGCCTGGCTCTCCGGCGACGAGGCCTCCTACGTCACCGGCACGACGCTCGTGG
The DNA here is from genome assembly GCA_964250185.1 of uncultured Solirubrobacteraceae bacterium. Taxonomy (GTDB): domain Bacteria; phylum Actinomycetota; class Thermoleophilia; order Solirubrobacterales; family Solirubrobacteraceae; genus Paraconexibacter. The sequence continues at coordinate 4,307 of CAXUES010000267.1, forward strand.
TCGACGGCGGCATGTCGCTGTACCCGAACTTCGTCTGAGGCCGGGCGCGCTCTGAGCGCGACGTCACAGCGGCACAAGTGGGACACGCTCGTATCATCTCGCGGCGTCATGGCCGTCGAGACGAGCGCATCCACCACCCCACCCGCCCGCGGCGACGCCGCCGCGGAGGCCAACCCCTGGCTCGCGCTCATCGCGGTGGCGCTCGGGGTGATGATGGTCGCCCTGGACGGGACCGTCGTCGGCGTGGCCAACCCGACCATCGCGGCCGACCTCGACGCGTCGCTGGCCGGCCTGCAGTGGGTGACCAACGGCTACCTGCTCGCCCTGGCGGTGCTGCTCATCGTGGGCGGCAAGCTCGGCGACCGCTTCGGCCGCAAGAAGGTCTTCATCGCGGGCATCGTCGGCTTCGCGCTGACGTCGCTGGCCTGCGCGCTGTCGACGTCGATCGGGATGCTCATCGCCTTCCGGGTCCTGCAGGGCGTCGCGGGCGCGCTGCTCCTGCCCAACAC
>CAXUES010000268.1:0-4794 GCA_964250185.1 uncultured Solirubrobacteraceae bacterium
GGTCGTCGAAGAGCTGCGAGAAGCCGATCTGGCCCTTGGCCTGGCGCAGGAAGTCCTGCTGGCGTGCGCCGCGGACGATGTCGTTGTCGAGGTGGCGGAAGCGCACGTACTCCAGCGCGTGCTTGCCGCAGAGCTTCTGGTACCCCGCCTTGACGTCGATGACCGCGTAGTCGGTCGGCGAGTCCACCGGTGGCGAGTTGTCGTTGAAGTAGCGGCGGTCGACGTCGGTGTAGACGCAGCCCAGGCGGTTGACCGCGCGCTGGAAGCCGCCGAAGTTCACGTTGACGATGTGCGAGATCGGGAAGTCGGTGATGCCTGCCTCGGCGAAGAGCTGCTTCACCGTCCGCGACGTGAGGCTCGGGCCGCCCTCGGCGTAGGCCGAGTTGATCTTCGCCCGGCCGTAGCCCGGGATGTCCACGAGCAGGTCGCGCGGGATCGACATGATCGCCGTGGCCTTCTTGTCCGGGTCGAGGCGGACCAGGACGATCGTGTCGGAGTTGCCCGGCTGCTTGCCGTCGGTGTAGCGCCGGTCGGAGCCCAGCAGCATGAGCGTCTGCGGCTGGCCCGCGTCGACGCCGTCCAGGACGCCGGGCTTCTCGATCCCCGGCAGCGCGACCGAGTACTTCGTGAAGATGTCCACGCCCTGCTTGACCTGCAGCAGCGCGGCGGTGGCCACCGCGCCCGAGGTGCACAGCACGAGCAGCAGCGCCCCGAGGAAGGCCTTCTTGTACATCGACCACGCCAGGCGCGGCGGACGGCTGGGGCTCTGGGAGGGGACGGAGCTCACGGGCGGGGGACGGTCCGCGCGCGCCGGATGTTGCGGCGCGGGCGGGCCGGAGTGTAGAGGAGGCCTTCGGCGGCTAGGCCGCGCTCCCTCCCGTCGCGGTGGCCGCCAGGTGCTCGGGCAGGCCGCGGACGAAGTCGCCCAGCGCCTGGCGGTAGCGGGCCAGGGAGGAGATCGACACCCACTCGTCCGGGCCGTGGTGCCCGCCGCCGACGGGCCCGAACTCGACGGCCGGCACGCCCACCGAGAGGAACGAGATCGCGTCGGAGGCGCCGTCGCGGCCGATCGACAGCGCGGGATGGCCGACCGCGCGGGTGACCCCGTCGCTCAGCGCCCGCACGTAGGGGTCCGTCCGCGAGACGAACGCCGGCGCGCGCACGAAGGAGCGCTCCACCTCCAGGTCGCCCAGCCCCTCGATCTGGGCGAGGATCGCCCGCGGGTCCTGGGTCGGCAGGTAGCGGATGTCCACGGTGATCGAGCACTGGTCGGGCACCTTGTTGAAGGCGTCGCCGCCCTGGATGCGCGAGAGGTTGATCGAGGGCCGGTCGAAGAGGTCGGAGCTCTCGCGCGCGAAGGGCAGCGTCTCGATGCGGCGGAACGCGTCGTGGGCCTTGAGGATCGCGTTGTCGCCCAGCCACGGGGTCGAGCCGTGCGCCGCGGTGCCCCGCACCGTCAGGCGCATGGCCAGCACGCCCTTGGCCTCCACGCCGACGTGCAGGTCGGTCGGCTCGCCCGTGATGGCGAAGTCCGCGCGGTAGCCCGAGGCGATGAGCGCGTCGATGGAGCGGTCCTCCACGTCGTCGGACTCCTCGTCGGGGACGCAGAGGAGCTTCACGCGGACGCGGTCCTGCTCGCCCGCGTCGCGCAGCGCGCACATCATCGTGGCCAGCGCGCCCTTCATGTCGTAGGCGCCGCGGCCGATCAGGCGGTCGCCGTCCACCCGCGGGGCGAACTGGGCGGCGAAGGCGGGGACCACGTCGAGGTGGCCGTGGAAGCACACCGTCGGCGCCTCCGCGGGCCCCACTTCGGCGAGCACGAGCGGCAGGCCGCGGTGCTCGCCCCAGCGCACGGCGATCTCGCGGCTCTCCAGCCACCCGCCCACGAAGGCCGCGGCGGCCTTCAGCCGCTCCGGATCGGACGTGTCGTAGGCGATCAGCCGTTCGGCGAGGGCAGCTTCGTCCACCCGCCCAACCTAATGGCGTCCTACCAGGGGATCTCGCCGGCGTCCTCGAAGAAGCGGCCGGTCGGGCCGTCGTCGGGCAGGGTGGCCAGGCGGATCGGCGTCGCTGCGCCCTGCTGGGCCGTCCCGGTGCCGCGATGGCCGTTGAGGTCGGTGGCCACGAAGCCGGGGCAGGCGAGGTTGATGAGGATGGGCGTGTCCGCCAGCTCCTCGGCGTACTGGATCGTCACCGCGTTGAGGAACGTCTTGGACGGCGAGTAGGCCACGGCGATGGGACCCGTGTCGCCGCCCGCCGCCGTCTGGCGCGTCAGCGACCCGACGGTGCTGGAGACGTTGACGATGCGGGGCGCGGATGAGCGGCGCAGCATCGGCAGCATCGCGTTGGTGACGCGGATGGCCCCGAGGACGTTGGTCTCCACCACCGTGCGCACCACGTCGAGGTCGACCGTGGTGGGCGCCTGGGGCATGCCGCCGGTGATGCCGGCGTTGTTGACGAGCACGTCGAGGCCCCCGGCCCGCTCCTCGACCAGCCGGGCGGCCGCGGTCACGCTGGCGTCGTCGGTGACGTCCAGCGGCACGCCGAACGCGTCGTGCCCGGCCGCCTGCAGCGAGGCGACGGCGGCCTCGCGGCGGCCCGCGTCGCGGGCGCCGACGCCCACGCGCCAGCCCAGTGCCCCCAGGCCCGCGGCGATCTCGTAGCCGATCCCCTTGTTGGCTCCGGTCACCAGCGCGGTGGTCGGTCCTGCGGCATGCGGTGCTCCTCGTGCGTCGTCAAGCGGATGGGCTGTCCACTTGAGCGTAGCGGATAGGCTCTCCACCTCATGGCCCCCGCCCTCCGCGCCGATGCCGCACGCAACCGAGAGCGCATCCTCGACACCGCCCGCGCCGCCTTCGCAGAGCCCGGTCCGCCGGTGTCCATGGCCGAGCTCTCGCGCCGCGCGGGCGTCGGCATGGCGACGCTCTACCGCAACTTCCCCGGCCGCCGGGAGCTGCTGGAGGCGCTCTACGTCGACGAGGTCGACGCGGTCTGCGCGGCGGCGCGGACCGCCGACGGCGACACGCCCGGCGCCGTGCTGACGACCTGGCTCAGGGACGTCGCGGCCTTCTTCGCCGCCAAGCACGAGATCGCCGACGAGCTCCTGGAGCGGCCCGACCGCGACGACGACGTCTTCGACAGCAGCCGCGAGCGGGTGCTCGCGGCGGGCCGGCCGCTGCTCGCCGCGGCGCAGGCCGGCGGCGAGGTCCGCGACGACCTGACGCTGGAGCAGGTCCTGGACCTGGTCAAGGCGGTGAGCGCCATCCGCGGCGTTCCCGGCCACGTCGACCCCATCCTGGGGGCCGCGCTGGCCGGGCTCCGGCGGGACGTCGGCTAGGCCGGCTCCCGGGCGCCGACCACCGCGGTGTAGTGCAGCGGCTCGCCGGTCATGGTCCTGCGGTGCACGAAGACCTCGGTGGAGAGGACCTCCGCCGCCGGCTCGCGCCCGAGCCCCGACGCCTCCAGGAACCGCTCCACCACCGCGGCCTCCTGCGCCGCGTCGTCGGCCTTCAGCGTCAGCCCGAACAGCGCGGGCGCCGGGAGACGGCGCCAGAGCGCGCCGAAGGCCTCCGGGGGGATGTGGCCCTCGCCGACGGCCCCCGCCGCGATGACGCAGGTGAGCCCGTGCGCGGCGACCGCGTCGCCCGCGCGGGGGTCCTCCACCCCGCAGGTCAGGTAGTCGGCGTAGGTGCCGGGCCGGTCGCGGCGGGCGGCGCCGGCGGCCGTGAGGCTCGGATCCAGGCCGACGACGTGCCGGACGCCGAGGTCGCGCAGCGCCTCGCCCACCACGCCGTTGCCCGCGCCGAGGTCGAAGACGCGCAGGTCGGCGGCCGGGACGCCCCGGCCCTCGGCCGCGGCGACGAGCGCGCGGCTGATGACCTCGGGCGAGCGGCACGCCAGCCGGCGCTGCACGACCTCCTCGTAGAGGCCGGGGACCGCGTAGACGTCGTCGTAGTCCTGCACGCGGAGCGTACGGACCTCGCCGTCGGCGAGGCGCACCTCGAACACCTCCTCGCTCTGGGAGGCGCCACGGCGCGGCAGGAACGTGACGTCGAGGTCGGGCACGTCCTGCTCGCGGTGGGTGGTGCGGCGGCTAGGCCGACTCGCCGGCGACGCGCAGGAACGCCTCGGTGCGGCGGGAGTCGCGCTTGTGGCGCTTCTCCTCCTCCGAGCCGTCCTCGGCCTTGCCGGCCGCGTCCTGGGACTGCTTCAGGCGGTCGCGCAGGTCGCTGACGTCGAGCTCGTCCTTGGCCAGCGCCTCCTCCACGAGGATCAGCACGCCGTCGGGCGAGACCTGCACGTAGCCCTCGCCCTGGGCGAAGGAGACGATGTCGGACTCGCTCTTGTAGAGGCGCAGCTCGGACGGCGCGAGCAGGCCGAGCAGTGGCTGGTGGTTGGCCAGGATGCCGATCGACCCGGACTCGGTCCGGGTCGAGACCTGCTCGACCTCGTCGTTGAAGACCTCCCCCTCGGGGGTGAGGACCTCGACCGTGAAGGTGCCGCGCGCCACGCCGTCAGTCCTTCTTGGACTTCTTGGTGGCCTCGACGACCTGGTCGATCGACCCCTTCAGCAGGAAGGCCGACTCGGGCAGGTCGTCATGCTCGCCGTCGATGAGCTCGCGGAAGGAGCGCACCGTCTCCTCGATCGGCACGTACTCGCCCGGGGTGCCCGTGAAGATCTCGGCCACGGAGAACGGCTGGGAGAGGAAGCGCTCGACCTTGCGGGCCCGGTTGACGAGGACCTTGTCCTCGTCGGAGAGCTCGTCGATGCCGAGGATGGCGATGATGTCCTGC
>CAXUES010000269.1:0-4790 GCA_964250185.1 uncultured Solirubrobacteraceae bacterium
CGGGTCAGGTCGGCGTCGCCCGGGCGGACGAGCGACTCGCCGAGGATCGGCCCGGTCACCTCGGTGAGGGTCGGGACGAGCGGGTGCAGCGGCTTCAGCGGTGCGCGCAGGCCGGTGGAGCGGTAGCCGTCGTCGGCCAGGGCGGGGTGGCTGTCGGCGTCGGGGCGGTAGCGCGGCAGGACAAGGGCCATCGGGGCGACGCTACCACGCCCGCCGATACATCTGATCTATGCTCGACGCCATGTCGGAGCGCACGCAGGTCGCGATCGTCGGGGCCGGCCCGGCCGGCCTGCTGCTCGGCCGGCTGCTGGAGCGGGCGGGGATCGAGGCGGTCGTCCTGGAGGCCCGCGACCGCGCCCACGTCGAGGGGCGCCTGCGCGCCGGCGTCCTCGAGCAGGGCACCGTCGACCTCGTCCGCCAGGCGGGCGTCGGGTCCAACATGGACGCCCACGGCCTCGTCCACCACGGCGTGGAGCTGCGCTTCGGCGGCCGCGGGCACCGCATCGACTTCGACCGCCACGCGCCCGGGCGCTCCGTCGTGGTCTACGGCCAGCAGGAGCTCGTCCGCGACCTCATCGCCGCGCGCGTGCAGAGCGGCGCGCCGCTGACCTTCGAGGCCCAGGACGTCGCGCTGCACGACCTCGACACGGCGCTCCCCCGCGTGAGCTACCGCGTCGGCGACGAACAGCGCGAGCTGCAGGCCGACGTCGTCATGGGCTGCGACGGCTTCCACGGGCCGAGCCGCGCCGCGCTCCCCGCGGCGCTGCGCACGACGTCCGAGCGCGAGTACCCCTTCGCCTGGCTCGGGATCCTCGCCGACGTCGCGCCGAGCTGCGACGAGCTCATCTACGCCGACCACCCCAACGGCTTCGCGATGCACTCGCTGCGCTCGCGCGAGGTCAGCCGCCTGTACCTGCAGGTCGCGCCCGACGAGGACCTCGCCGCGTGGTCCGACGACCGCATCTGGGACGAGCTCCAGACCCGTCTGGCCACCCACGACGGCTACGAGCTGCGTGAGGGACCGATCCGCGAGAAGGGCATCACGCCGATGCGCTCCTTCGTCTCGGAGCCCATGCGTCACGGCCGGCTGCTGCTCGCCGGCGACGCGGCGCACATCGTCCCGCCCACCGGCGCCAAGGGGCTCAACCTCGCGGTGGCCGACGTGCGCGTGGCCCTCGACGCGATCGTCGAGCTGCTGGAGCGCGGCTCGGAGGCGGGCCTGGACGCCTACTCGGCCACCTGCCTGCGGCGGATCTGGCGGGTGCAGCACTTCTCCTGGTGGATGACCACGATGCTCCACACCCCGCCGGGCGAGCAGCCCTTCGACGCGCGTCTGCGACGGTCGCAGCTGGACTACGTCTGCGGCTCCGACGCCGCCGCGGCGACGCTGGCGGAGAACTACGTCGGGCTCACCGACGAGCAGCTCGCGGGCGCGGGGGCGACGGGCGCGCCGCTCCCCGTGTCCCTTCCCGCCTAGGTCCGCCGGTGAGGCGCGCGCCCGCGCTCCGTCCTGGCTCGCATGCCCGCTCCCATCGTCCACGCCGAGGTCCTCGGCCGTGATCCGGCCGCCCTGCGCGCCTTCTACGCCGAGCTGTTCGACTGGCGCCCCGAGACCGGCCAGCCGATCGCGGCCGCCGTCTCCGATCCCGGCGAGTACGGCTTCGTCGCTGCGCAGGAGGGCGGGATCCCCGGCGGCATCGGCGGCGGCCCGGGGCACGCGCCGCGCGCGCTCTTCTACGTCGGCGTCCCCGACGTCGGCGCGGCGCTGGCCGAGGCGGTGCGCCTCGGCGCCACCGCGGTTCTCGCGCCGACGCCGGGCCGCCCCGGCCTCGTGGTCGCGCACCTGCGCGATCCGGAGGGCAACCTCGTCGGGCTCGCCGGCCCGACCTGAGCCTCAGCCCGCGGCGGCGACGAGCAGCGCGGCGAGCTCCTCGGGGTGCGACAGCATCGGCATGTGGCCGCTGTCGAGGCGCTCGACCGCGGTGACCTGGCCCGCGAGCTGCTCCTGCTGCTCGAGGGGCAGGGCGAGGTCCTGCGTCGTGACGACGTAGGTCGAGCGCAGGTCGTCGGGGACGCCGACGGTCAGCGGCTGGTCGAAGGCCGCGAGGGCCTGGGGCACCATGCGCGCGAGGTAGCGGTCGGCCACGTCGTCGCCCACGCCGGTGTAGAGGCCCTGGCGCGCGGCATCGCGGTCCGTCGCCACGAGCGCGGGATCGTCCGTGTCGAGCCACACCGCGGGGCGCTCTCCGCCCGAGGCGGCCAGCAGCGACGCGCCGGGCGGCACGAGGAACGCGGCGACGTAGACGACGTGGGCCACCCCGCCGAGCTCGGCGAGCGCCTCGGTGGCCGGGATGCCGGCGTAGGAGTGCGCGACGAGCGTCACCGGGCCGTCGATGGCGTCGACGGCCGTGCGGATCGCCTCGGCGTCGTCCGCCATGCCCGAGCTCGCCGCGACGTCGGCGCTGACCGTCGGCAGCTCGAGCGCCTGCGTGGAGGCGGGCAGGTGGGGCAGCACCTCGTCCCAGAGCCAGGCGCCGTGGAAGGCGCCCGGGACGAGGACGAGGGTGGAGGCGGGCTCGGCGGAGGACATCTCCCCCGCGTACCCCGGCGCAGCGCTCAGAAGGGGTACACGGGCACGGCGCCCTTCATGGTCACCCACTGCGTCTCGGTGAACGCCTCGACGTTGGCCTGCGCGCCGCCGAAGCGCGAGCCCGTGCCCGACGCGCCGACGCCGCCGAACGGCGCTGTGGCCTCGTCGCTCACGGTCTGGTCGTTGATGTGGACGATCCCCGACGGGATGCGCCCGGCGATCTCCAGGCCGCGCATGACGTCGCGGGTCATGATCCCCAGCGACAGGCCGTAGTCGGTGTCCACGGCCATGCGGATCGCCTCCTCGACGTCGTCGAAGGCCCGCACGGGCGCGACGGGCCCGAAGACCTCCTCGGCGTAGGCGGGCGTGTCCCCGGCGACGTCGGCCAGCACGGTCGGGCGGTAGAAGAGCTCGTCGAACTCCCCACCGGCGGCCAGCCGCGCTCCGCCCGCCACGGAGTCCGTCACGAGCTTGTGGATCTTGTCGCGCTGGCCCGCGTCGATGATCGGCCCGAGCGCCACCTGGTCGCGGAAGGGATCGCCCACCGGCAGGTGCGAGGCCTTCTCGGCCAGCCGCTCGACGTACTCCCCCGCCAGGTCCCGGTGCACGAGGTGGCGCCCCGTGGTCATGCAGATCTGCCCCTGGTGCAGGAAGGAGCCGAAGGCGCCCGCCCCGACAGCCAGGTCGAGGTCGGCGTCGTCGAGCACGAGGATCGCCGAGTTGCCGCCGAGCTCGAGGTGCGCGCGCTTGAGGTGGCGGGCCGCCGCCTCCCCCACCTTGCGCCCGGCCGCCGTCGAGCCGGTGAAGGAGATGACCCGCACGCGCGGATCGGCCACGAGCGCCGCGCCCACGTCGGCGCCGCCCGGCAGCACGGCGAGCAGGCCCTCGGGCAGGCCGGCCTCGGCGAAGATGCGCGCGAGCACCACGCCGCCGCTCACCGCGGTGCGCGGGTCGGGCTTGAGGACCACCGCGTTGCCCAGCGCGAGTGCCGGCGCCACCGAGCGGATCGAGAGGATCAGCGGGACGTTGAACGGCGCGATGACGCCGACGACGCCCGCGGGGACGCGGCGGGCGAGCGACAGCCGCGGCTGGGCGGACTGCAGCACCTCGCCCGTGGGGCGCTGGGCGAGCGCGCTGGCCTCGAAGCACTCCTGCGCGGCGACGTGGGTCTCCAGCTGCGCCTTGGGCATGATCGAGCCCGCCTCGCGCTGGATCCACTCGTGGATCTCGTCGGCGTGCTCCTCCACGAGCGTCCCGGCGCGGCGCAGCACCGCGGCGCGCTCCTCGAACGGCGTGGCCGCCCAGGCGCGCTGCGCGGCCGCGCCGCGGGCGCTGGCCTCGGCCACGTCCTCGGGGGTGGCGATGCCGATCCGCCCGAGCTCCTCGCCCGTGGCCGGCTCCGTCACGGCCGCGTCGCCGCCGCGGCCCTCCCGCCAGCCGCCGTCGAAGAGCCTCCCGCTCCAGGTCGCGGGGTCGAGCAGGGTGCGCGGCTGCTGCGCAGCCGTCCGGGTCGTCTCGGTGGCGCTCATCGGTCTCCTCGGTCCAACACGGTGTCGACAGAAGATCTTACTTGTCCGTCCGGCCGGTATCGTCCGCCGGGTGGAGGACCCGCGGCTGCCGCGCCTGAACGCCCTGCTGGCCCAGGCCGCCGCCGCGCCGTTCCAGGCCGAGCGGGGCCGGGGGGCGCCGCTGGCGGGCCTCGCGGACCTCGCCGGCCTCCCGCCCGTCACCGCGGCCGAGCTCGCCGCCGACCAGGCCGCCCACCCGCCCTGGGGGACGAACCTCACCTGCCCGCCCGAGGCGTTCGTCCAGCTGCACCAGACCAGCGGCACCACGGGCCGCGTCCTGCGCGTCCCGGCCACCGCGACGGACGCGTCCTGGTGGGCGCGGCGCCTCGCGGCCGTCCTCGCCGCGGCGGGCGTCACGCGCGCCGACCGCGTCGGGCTCGCGTGGTCCTTCGGCCCGCACGTGCAGTTCTGGGCCTCCCACGCGGGCGTGGTGGAGCTCGGCGCGCTGGCCATCCCGCTGGGCGGCATGGACTCCCCCCAGCGCCTGCGGACCCTGCGCGACCACGCCGCCACCGTCCTGGTCTGCACGCCGAGCTACGCCGCGCACCTCGCCCGGGTCGCCGTCGCGCAGGAGCTCGAGGACGCGCTGGGCAGCGTGCGCCTGGTGGTCTGCGGCGGAGAGCCCGGCGGCT
>CAXUES010000270.1:0-2879 GCA_964250185.1 uncultured Solirubrobacteraceae bacterium
ACCTCTGACCTTCGGTTCCGTAGACCGACGCTCTATCCAGCTGAGCTACGGGCGCTTGGGTGCTGCGGCGAGGGAGTCTAGCCGCCCTCGTGCGGGGGTGCTCAGTGCTCCCTGATCGCGCCGGGACGTGCCGGATCTGCACCGGATCTGCCGCTTGGCGGTGACGTCCGCCCATGGCCTCCCCGCCCGGTGGCACGGTCGCGGCATGCACCACCTTCGCCTCGATGTCCGTGGCCCGGCCGACGCCGCCGAGGTCCTGCGAGACCGCCTGCTGACCCGCGGCGGGCGGATCGGCGACGCCGACGGCCGCCTGCTCTTCTTGGCCACTCCCGACCCGCCACACGCGGTGAAGGCCGAGGTCATGGCCGACGTCCCGCGCGGTCGCATCGACGTCGAGCGCTTCAAGATGCTGGGCGGCGTGCTCATCTACGAGCGCTGGAACCCGAAGAGCATCCGCGGCAGCTCGTCGCGCCGGCTCGACTGCGACGAGCCCGAGCCCGACGCGCCCTGGGCGGAGGACTGGTACGTCGGCCACAGCCACCGCCACGACGCCTCCACGCTCGAGCTGAGCGAGGCGGTGCGCGCGGCCGCGATGGGCGTCCTCGCGCGCGCCGACCGGGCCGACGGTGGCGACACCGACGCGGTCCTCGCCTTCCTCGTCGGCGTCGGCCGCCTCGCGGGGGCGGGCGACGCCGAGGACCCCGCCCTGCTCGACGCGACCGCCTTCGTGCTGCACCGCGGCGCGCGGGCCGCCGGCAGGGCCGCCCACGACGCCGACGTGCCCTTCGAGCGGGCGCGGCTGCTGACCCGCGCGGCGTGGACGGCCACGCGATCGCCGGACGCCGGTCCGCTGCCGGCGCTGAGCGCGCTGTCTGCCGCGGCCTCCGAGCTCCTGAGGTGGTCGGACCGGCCGAGCCTGCTGCACCGGTCGGGCGTCGAACCGGCGTGCCGCGCGGCGCTGGTCGCCTGCCTGGCGACCGTGGCCACAGACCACGTAGGCGAACGAGCCCTGGCGCCGTAGCCGCGAGTTGCACATCGAGCCCGCCCAGAGAGCCCGATGTGCAGCTCGCGCGCTGGGCATGACCACGAGATGGCCCGCATCTTCATCACCGGCTCCGCCGACGGCCTGGGCGCCGAGAGCGCGCGGAGGCTCGTCAGCGCCGGCCACGAGGTCGTCCTGCACGCCCGTGACGACGCCCGCGTCGACGACGCGCTCGCCGCCGTGCCGGGTGCGGCCGGCGGGCTGGGCGGCGACCTCGCGTCGCTGAAGGGCACGCGCGTCCTCGCCGAGCGGGCCGACGCGACCGGTCCCTTCGACGTCGTCATCCACAACGCCGGCCTCTACGTCGACCGCGAGCGCGTCGCCACCGAGGACGGCTTCCCGCGCGTGCTGCAGGTCAACGTGCTCGCGCCGTACCTGCTCACCGCGCTCATGGCGCCCGCCAAGCGGCTCATCCACCTGAGCTCGGGCCTGCACCGCGGCGGCACCCCCGACCTGCACGACCTCGACTGGACCCGCCGCCGCTGGGACGGACCGCGGGCGTACGCCGACTCCAAGCTCCTCGACGTGCTGCTCGCCTTCGCGGTGTCCCGCCGCCGCCCGGACGTCGCCTCCTGCGCCGTCGACCCGGGCTGGGTGCGCACGAAGATGGGCGGCCCGTCGGCCGCCCGCGACCTCACCGAGGGCACCGACACGCAGGTGTGGCTCGCCGCCGAGGCGCCCGCGGCGGAGATCGACGGGCGCTACTTCGCGACCCTGCGCGAGGAGCGCCCGCACGCCGCCGCGCAGGACCACGCCCTGCAGGACGCGCTCCTGGCTGCCTGCGCCGAGCGCACGGGAGCCGAGCTGGCCTGAGCCTCAGCGCCGGTCGAGCACATGCGGGCGCGGGGCGACGCGCTCGTCGGCCACCGCGAGCGCCCCGCCGACGAGCTCGGCGGCGCGCTCCACCGAGCGCTCCCCGTAGAGCCGCGCGACCGGCTGCCCGCGCACCACGGCGTCGCCGACGGCGGCCAGCAGCTCGACGCCCGCGCCGAAGTCCAGCGCATCGGCCTTCGTCTGGCGGCCCGCGCCGAGCTCGACCGACGCACGCGCGACGCCGAGCGCGTCGAAGGCCACGACGAACCCGTCGGCCGGCGCGAGCACCTCGCGCACGTGCGGGCTCACCGGCAGTCCGGCGGCGAGCGCGTCGGCGTCGCCGCCCTGCGCCTCGACGACCTCCAGCAGCTTCTCCCACGCACGCCCCGAGGCGAGCGCCTCGTCGACCTGCGCGCCCGCGTCATCGCCGCGCCCCGCCAGCACGAGGAGCTCGGTCGCGACGTCGCGGCACACCTCCGCCAGGTCGGCGGCCACCGGCTCGCCGCGCAGGAAGGCCGCGCTCTCTCGCACCTCCAGCGCGTTGCCCACCGCGCTGCCCAGCGCGACGTCCATGTCGGTGACGAGCGCGCTCGCGCGGATCCCGAGCCCCTCGGTCAGCCCGACGAGCAGGTCGGCGAGCTCGCGCGCGTCGTCGAGCGTCTTCATGAAGGCGCCGGACCCGGCCTTGACGTCGTAGAGGAGGTGCCCCGCTCCGGTGGCGACCTTCTTGGAGACGATCGAGGAGCCGATGAGCGCCATCGAGTCGACCGTCCCGCTCGCGTCGCGCAGCGCGTAGATCGCCTTGTCGGCCGGCGCGAGCTCCCCCGCCTCGGCGACGGCCAGGCCGACGCGGTCGACGATCCCGCGGAACTCCGCCTCGCCGAGCTGCACCCGGAAGCCCGGGATCGCCTCGAGCTTGTCGATCGTCCCGCCCGTGGTCCCCAGGCCGCGGCCGCTGAGCTTGGCCACCGGCACGCCGCAGGCCGCCACGATCGGCGATGCGCAGAGCGTGACCTTGTCGCCC
>CAXUES010000270.1:2889-4753 GCA_964250185.1 uncultured Solirubrobacteraceae bacterium
GGAACGCGTAGCGGGGGCCCGAGTCGGCCATCGCCTCGGTGAGCACGCGGATCTCGTCGAGGTCCATGCCGCGCAGCACGATCGCCATGAGCAGCGCGGACATCTGGTAGTCCGGGACGTCGCCGCGGGTGAACCCCGCGACCACCGCGCGGATCGCGGTGGCGCCCAGCGCCCCCCCGCGCTTCTTGACCTCGATGGCGTCCAGCACCGCGCTCACGCGGGCCATCCAAGCACTCGACGTGACGCGGGCGCGCTTGTGACGTACGCTACGAGCACAGCCCCGACGAAGCGACGCAAGGAGCAGCTCCGATGCAGGTCCGCGACGGCATGAGCTCGGTCATCCTCACCCTCGGCCCGGCGCACACCCTGCGCGAGGCGGCCGCCCGCATGGACGAGCGCGGCGTGGGCGCCGCCGTCGTCGTCGATCCCGACGCGCCCGGGCTCGGGATCCTCACCGAGCGCGACGTGCTGCGCGCCGTGGGTCGCGGCGAGGACACCGACGTCGAGCTCGTCGCCGACCACCTCACCTCCGACGTGGTCTTCGCCGAGCCCGGCTGGTCGCTCGAGCAGGCCGCCGAGGCGATGGTGCGCGGCGGCTTCCGCCACCTCATCGTCACCGACGACGGCGCCATGGTCGGCGTGCTCTCGGTCCGCGACATCGTCCGCGTGTGGACGGGCGCGGGCGCGTCGAGCGCACTGCGCACCGCAGCCGCGCCGGGCTGACGGCACGCGATCGCCCGGGCAGCGCGGCGGTTGAACTGCTGACCCCCGCGGTCTAGCGTCGCCCGGCGTGGACCACCCGGCCGGGCTCCTCGGACGCGGCAGCGAGCAGGCGCGGCTCACCGCGCTCGTGGAGGAGGCACGCGCCGGCCGTGGCGGCGCGGTGCGCATCGAGGGCGAGCCGGGCGTCGGGAAGACCGCGCTGCTCGCCGACCTCCACGCCCCCTTCCCGACGATCCGGCTGGCCGGCTCGGAGCTCGAGGCGGGCCTCGCCTTCGCCGGCCTGGAGCCGCTGCTCGCCTGGGCGGGCCTCGACCCCGCCGCCCCGCACGACCCGGCCGACCTGCTGCGCCGCCTGGCCACCGCGCTCGCCGACGCGGCGCCGGTGCTCGTCGTCGCCGACGACGTCCAGTGGCTCGACGCCTCCTCGCGCACCGCGCTGGCCTACCTCGGCCGGCGCGCCGCCCCGCTCGGCCTCGCGCTCGTCGCGGTGTGGTCGCTGCGCGGGCAGCCCCCGGACGACTGGCCCGGCGTCGAGCCGCTCGCGCTCGGGGAGCTCACCCACGCCGACGCGCTCGCGCTCGCGCGGGCCGGGGGGCTGCCCGGCGCCGTGGCCGAGGCGCTCGTCGACGCGTTGGGCGGCGTGCCGCTCGCGCTCGTCGAGGCGCCGCGCGAGCTCACCGAGGCCCAGCGCACCGGCGGCGCGCCGCTCCCCGACCCGCTCCCGGTCGGTGCGCGCCTCCAGCGCACCTTCGGCGCCCGCGTCGCCGCCCTGGACGGCGACACACGCGCCGCGCTGCTGCTCGCGGCCTGCGGCGCGCCCGCCGCGCTGGTCGCGGGCCGCCTGGACGCCGCGGAGGACGCGGGCCTCGTCCGCGCCGAGGCGACCGGCCCGCGCTTCGCCCACCCCCTCGTGCGCGCCGCCGCCGTCCACGCCGCCGCACCCGCGGCCCGCCGTCGCGCGCACCGGGAGATCGCCGCCGCCCTGGAGGAGCCCGAACGCTCCTGGCAGCTCGCGCTCGCGGCGGACGGCCCCGACGCCGCCCTGGCCGAGCGCCTGGCCGACCTGGCCGAGCGGACGCGGGCGCAGGGCGCGCCGGGCACGGCGGCCACCGTGCTGGAGCGGGCCGCCCGCCTCACGCCC
>CAXUES010000271.1:0-4747 GCA_964250185.1 uncultured Solirubrobacteraceae bacterium
TGCTCGGGGGAGACGTAGTCGGTCGTGCCCAGGACGCGGCCGTCGTCGGTCAGGCCCTCCTGCTCCAGCAGGCGGGCGATGCCGAAGTCGGTGACCTTGGCCAGGCCCTCCTCGTCGAGCAGGACGTTCTGGGGCTTGACGTCGCGGTGGACGATGCCGGCGGCGTGGGCGGCGCTCAGCGCGCGGGCGATCTCGATCGCGTAGGCGACCGCCTCGGAGACGGGCAGGCGCTCGAAGCGGCGGATGCGGTCCTTGAGCGTCTCGCCCTCGACGTACTCGAAGACGATGTAGGGGGTGACGCCGTCCTCGCCCGCGTCGATGACCCCGACGACGTTCGGGCTGCTCAGGCGGGCGACCGCGCGCGCCTCGCGGCGGAAGCGCTCGAGCTGGTCGGCGTCCGCCGCGATCTCGCGGTGCATGACCTTCACGGCGACCTGGCGCTCCAGCACGGTGTCGAAGGCCCGGTAGACCGTCGACATCCCCCCGGCTCCGACCTTCGCGTCGAGCCGGTAGCGGGCGGAGAGGAGCGTGCCGACCTGGGCGGTCACCGAGGCCATCGTCGCAGCCTTCCACGCCGTCCGCGCGGCTCCTGCCGCACGTGCGGCGACGTTCGTCCACCCGCGCGCCCGGGCACCGCGTCGGGGTGCTCACCACGGTGGTCCTCGACGACGCGGCGGCCGTGGCGGAGATGGCGGCGTTCGTCGCCCGGCTCGAGCCGGAGCTCGCGAAGCTCCCCCGGACGGAGGACGTCCCGGTGGAGGCCGTGCGCCGCGCCCGGCGCGAGGGCGGCGGCGCGTTCCCGGCGCCCGTGCTGCTCGAGCAGGCCGACGTGCTGGAGATCCCGCGCCGCGGCGGCGGGGCCGTGGGGCTGCGGGTCCTGCGCCCGCAGGAGCGTCCGGCGCGCGGCGCCTACCTGCACCTCCACGGCGGCGGCTGGGTGCTGGGCACCAACGACGAGCAGGATGGGCGCCTGCAGGCGCTCGCCGACGCCACGGGCCTCGTCGCGGTCAGCGTGGACTACCGCCTGGCGCCCGAGCACCCGTTCCCGGCCGGGCCCGACGACTGCGAGGACGCCGCGCGCTGGCTCGTGGCCGAGGGCGCGGGAGCGCTCGGCGTGCCCGCGACCTTCGCCATCGGCGGCGAGTCGGCCGGCGGCCACCTCAGCGCGCTCACCCTGCAGCGCCTGCGCGACGACGGCGACCTCGCGCGCGCCTTCTGCGCCATCGACCTCGTCTTCGGCGCCTTCGACATGGCGATGACCCCGAGCCAGCGGCTGTGGGGGGAGCGGCGCCTCATCCTCTCCGGTCCGCTGATCGCGTTCTTCGGCGCGCAGTTCCTGCCCGGCCTGGCCCCCGAGGAGCGCGGCGATCCCGAGGTGTCCCCGTTGCAGCGCGGCGCCCACGGCCTGCCGCCCGCGCTGCTGAGCGTCGGGACGCAGGACCCGCTCCTGGACGACAGCCTGCTCTTCGCCCAGGCGATCGACCGGGCGGGCGGCGACGCCCGCCTGCACCTGCTGCCGGGCGCCTTCCACGCCTACACGGCCTTCCCCGACCTGGCCATGACGCGCCTGGCCGGCGAGGAGCAGCACCGCTTCCTCGGCGCCCGGGTGGACGCCGTCTCCTAGGCCACGGCGGCCAGCAGCGAGGCGTCGTCCTCGAGCGCCTCGCGCAGGCGCAGGCGCAGGGCCTTGTGCAGCTGGCAGACGCGCGACTCCGAGACGCCCAGGCGCGCGCCGATCTCCGCGAGCGGCAGCTCCTCGACGTAGAGGAGCACCGCCACGCGCCGGTCGCGCTCGGGCAGCGTGGCGAAGGCCTCGCGGAAGCGCTCCTTGGCGGCCTCGACGGTCGCCGCGTGCAGCGGGTCGGAGCGCTCGTCGTGCGACGCCAGGGCGTCGATGCGCTCCACCGTGGTCTCGTCCTCGGACTGCACCCGCACGTTGAGCGAGTGCACCTCGGCCCGGTGGACCTCGGTCCGCCGGCGCAGGACCTCGGCCGCGGGGAGCTCGAGGAGCGCCCCGAGCTCCGCGTCGCTCGCCGCGCGGCCGTTGGCCCCCAGGAAGCGGTCGCCCGCGCGGCCGAGCTCGCGCTCCCAGCGCCGCACGGTCCGCGTGGCCCAGTCGACGCGGCGCATCTCGTCGACCACCGCGCCCTGCACCCGCGTCCACACGAACTGCTCGAGCGAGGCCCCCCGACCCGGCTCGTAGCGGTCCAGGCAGCGCAGCAGCGCCTCCATGCCGACGGCGACGAAGTCCTCCGCCTCGCACGAGGCGGGGAGCTCGCGCACCTTGCGGTACACGACGTGCTTGACCAGCGGGGCGAGGCCGAGCGCGAGCTTGTCGCGCACAGCGCGATCCCCCGTCGCCGCGTACTCGGCCCACAACCCCGCCACCACCTCCGGCCGAAGCCGGCTCCTCGTGATCCCCATGACTGCTCCCCTTGGCTCCGACGATGCGTCCCTGATGTCAGTGGTGCTCCCGCCCCACCGCTATGACCAGTAGTAGAGCGACTCACCATCCTTCTGTCCAGTCCTGCCCTCCCCCAATCGGAGGATGCCGGTCAAGCCTTTAGCGTTCCGACCGACCACCTGGATCACATGTCCGCCCCGATCGACGACGCCGAGGGCGACCTCGGGCTGGCGGCCCGCCTCGCCGACGTGCTGGCGTCCGGAGGACGGCGGATCGCCTTCACCGAGGACCCGCGCACCGGGCTGCCGACGGCGACGCTGCTCGAGGCGGACGGCTCGGCGCGGACGATCGCCCTCTCCCTCGTGGTGGATCCCGGTGCGCTGGCCGGCGAGGTCGGGGCACCCGGCGGACCGGGTAGGGGAACGGGCATGAGCACCCCCGAGCCCGATCCGACCCGCGCCGACGACCCCGACGCCTGGGACGCGAACCTCGCCGACGACGAGCAGATCCCCGAGGAGGACCTGCACGACCCGGACCTCCCCGGCGCGCCGCTGGAGTACGAGGCGCCCGTGGACGACGAGGTCATCCCGGGCGCGCGCCCGGCCGAGACGGGCGACGCCACCGAGGGCGGCGCGGGCCGCTCCTAGCGGGTGGCGTAGGCGAGGCGCAGCGCGGGCAGCTCGACGGACCCCGTGTCCGTGACCGTCCCGATGCGCGCGGCGCCCGGGTGGCGGGCGCCGAGCAGGGCGAGGGCGTCGTCGGCGCGGTCCTCCGGGACCACGCAGACGAAGCCGCAGCCCATGTTGAAGACCTCCCACATCTCCGCGGGGGCGACCTCGCCCAGCCGCGCGACGAGGTCGAAGAGGGGCGGGACCGGCAGCGGGGCCTCCAGCGCGAAGCCCGGCCGCCCGGCGCCCAGGCGCAGCAGGTTGGTCACGCCGCCGCCCGTCAGGTGGGCGAGGCCGTGCACCGGCACGTCGGAGCGCAGCAGCTCCACCACGGCGCGGACGTAGATGACGGTGGGCTCGAGGAGCGCGTCGGCGACCGTCGCCCCGCCGAGCTCCTGCGGCGCGTCGTCCAGGCCCAGGCCGCCCTGCTCCAGCAGGGCGCGGCGGGCCAGCGTGTAGCCGTTGGAGTGCAGCCCGCTGGAGGGCAGGCCGAGCACCGCGTCGCCGGGGGCGCATGCCGCGCCGGTGACCATCGCGTCCAGCGCGACCGTGCCGAAGGCGGTGCCGCACAGATCGAAGCCGTGGGGGGACGGGTGCCCGCGGATGAGCTCGGGGAGCACGGCGAGCTCCCCGCCGGGGATCTCGATGCCCGCGTCCATCGCGCCGACGCGCAGCCCCTGGGCGATCCGCGCGAGCCGGTCGGGCTCCACGGACTCCACCGCCAGGTAGTCGACCATGGCGATCGGCTCGGCGCCGACGCAGATCAGGTCGTTGACGTTCATCGCGATGCAGTCGATCCCGACCGTCTCCAGGCGGTCGGCCTGCTCGGCCACGACGAGCTTGGAGCCCACCCCGTCGGTGGAGAGCGCCACGCCGAGGTTGGGGGCGACCTCGAGGACCGAGGCGTAGTGCCCGCTGGGCAGCCGGGAGCGGCTCGGGCGGCCGGTCTCGATGCCCGCCAGCACGCCGACGAGCGCGTCGACGCCCGCGTCGGACTGGCTGATGGAGACCCCGGCGGCGGCGTAGGCGTCGCTCATGGGCGGCATCCTCGCAGCCGCGCCAGCACGATCCCCGCGAGGCCGGCCCGGTAGGCGGCCAGGGCGGGCAGGGCGCCCGGGCGATCGGCCACGGCGAGGACGCGGGCGCAGGCCAGCGTGGACAGCGCCGAGGCCGCGACGCCCGCCGCGAACGGCGCGCGCAGGTCGGCCGGGAGCCCCGCCCGGGCCTGGCGGACGGCCTTCAGCGCGCTCGCCCCGAGGATGACCGGCAGCGCGACCCGCCGGGAGAGCGCGGCGGCCGCGGGCCGGCCGAAGCCCCGCGTCCGGGCGGCCGCGAGCGTCATGCCGTTGCGCGACAGGCCCGGGATCAGCGCGCTGGCCTGGGCGAGCCCGACCGCCAGGCCGTCGCGGGCGCCGGCCTCCTCGACGGTGCGCCCCGATGGTCCGGCCAGGTCGCACGCGGCGAGCACCGCCGCGCCCGCGAGCAGCCCGAGGGCGATCCCCCGCGGCGTCCCGAGGCGCCGCTCGATGGGTCCCTCCAGCGCGAGGCCGGCCACCGCCGCCGGCCCGGTCGCTGCGGCCAGGAACGCGAGGGCGCGCGCGTCCAGCGCGCGGGCCGTCGCGGCGACCTCGCCGCGCAGCGCGACCAGCAGCGCCCCGGCGGTGCCCGCGTGCAG
>CAXUES010000272.1:0-4743 GCA_964250185.1 uncultured Solirubrobacteraceae bacterium
GTAGACGACGCCGAGGCCCGTCGCGGGGCGGCGCGCCGCGGTCCCGCCGAGGACCGGCGGCTTCCCCGTCACGATCTCGGGCACCGCGTGGCCCATCTGCTGCGAGTAGGTGTCCATGAACCACGCCATCTCGCGCTCGCCCGTGGCCATGTCGGGCGCGGGGATGTCGCGGTCGGGGCCGATGATCGGCAGCAGCTCGGAGGCGTAGCGGCGCGTGAGCCGCTCGACCTCCCCCAGGCTGAGCTCGCGCGGGTCGACGCGGACGCCGCCCTTCGCGCCGCCGTAGGGCAGGCCGAGCAGCGCGCACTTCCAGGTCATCCACATGGCCAGCGCGGCGCACTCGCCCATGGTCACGTGGGGCGCGTAGCGCATGCCGCCCTTGGTCGGGCCCATGGTCAGCGTGTGCTGCACCCGGTAGCCGCAGAACGTCCGCACGCTGCCGTCGTCCATGCGGACGGGGAAGTTCACGGTCAGCGTGCGGCGCGGGGCGAGCAGCTGCTCGAGCTCGTCGGGCTCCAGGCCGATGAGCTGCGCGGTGTGCTCGAGCTGGGCCGCCGCGGTGCGGAAGAGCTCCGAGTGCCACTCCGCACCGCCCCTCACCTCCGGATCGGCGTGGGTCGGCGTCGGCGCGGACGTGTCGGTCGCCATCGCCGCGACGCTACCGGCCGTGGGCTCACACGGTGGCCACCGCGCGCTGCCGGCTCGGGACGATCCGGTCGATGAAGCCGTACTCGAGCGCCTCCTCGGCGGTGAAGTAGCGGTCGCGCTCGGCGTCGCGGCGCAGCTCATCGGCGGGACGGCCCGTGGCCTCGGCCAGGATGTCGTCCAGCCGCGCGCGGATGCGCATCGTCTCCTCGGCGTGGATGGCGATGTCGGCGGCGACACCCTGGTAGCCGCCCGAGGGCTGGTGGATGAGCACCCGCCCGTTGGGCAGCGAGCTGCGGGCACCGGGCTCCCCCGCGGCGAGGATGACCGCCGAGATGCTCATGGCGATCCCGCAGCACGTGGTGCGCACGGGCGGGGCGATCGCCCGCATGGTGTCCATGATCGCCAGGCCGGCGTAGACGCCGCCGCCCGGGGAGTTGACGTAGAGGTCGATCGGGGCGTCGGGGTCCTCGGCCTCGAGGTGCAGCAGCTGGGCCATGAGCAGGTTGGCGACGTCGTCGTCGACCGCGCTGCCCAGGAACACGACGCGCTCGTGGAGCAGCCGCGAGTAGATGTCGAACGAGCGCTCGCCGCGCGCGTCCTGCTTGACGACCATGGGGACCAACGGGCTCATCGTGCAACCTCCGAGTTGCTTGTTGTGCGGCGACGGTAGCATGCAACCCCATGGTTGCCCATGAGGTCGTCCTGCCGTGCGATCCCGACGTCGCCTGGGAGCTCCTCACCGATCCCGACGCCCGCCGGGAGTGGCTCGGCGAGGAGTGGACGGAGCGCTCGAGCGTCGTGGACCGGGAGGAGGAGGGCCGCTACCTCTCCTGGTGGTGGGAGGACGGCGAGCACGGCGCGCACGTCGAGGTGCTGCTCGACCCGGTCGTCGAGGGCACCCGCGTGACGGTCGTGGAGACGCCGATCACCGCGCCGATGGCGCTCGCGACCGCGGCGTGAGGTCCGGGGACGGCGCCGCCGCCGACGAGGTCTTCGGCGCGCTCGCCGACCCCACGCGCCGGGCCATCCTCGCCGCCGTGGCCGAGCGCGGCGAGGCGACCGCGACCGACCTCGCCGCCGGCCTCCCCGTCACCCGGCAGGCCGTGGCCAAGCACCTCGCGGTGCTCCAGGGCGCCGGCC
This sequence comes from uncultured Solirubrobacteraceae bacterium, assembly GCA_964250185.1. GTDB lineage: Bacteria > Actinomycetota > Thermoleophilia > Solirubrobacterales > Solirubrobacteraceae > Paraconexibacter. Next base: position 1,789 of record CAXUES010000272.1, read on the forward strand.
TGGTGGCGGCGCGGCGCGCGGGCCGCGAGACTCGCTACGCCCCCACCCCCGCGCCCATGTCCGAGGCCATCGACTGGATGGCCGCGCTCGGCGCGCGCTGGGACGACCGCCTGGCGGCGCTGCAGCGCGCCGCCGCGCGGCGCGCCGCCTCCTAGGCCGCGGAGAGCTGCGGGTAGAGCGCGTCGACGCCGCCCGCCAGGCCGGCCTGGACCTGCCGGCTGACCTCATCGGCGAGCACCTCGTGGTCGCCGGCCTCGATGCCGTCCAGCGCGAGCCGCGCGATCTCCGCCGGATCGGACTTCGGCGCGTCCACGCCGGCGGCCATGTCGGTGTCCATGTAGCCCACGTGCAGCGCGCCCACGACGACGCCCTCCGGAGCGAGCTCCTGGCGGATGGCGTTGGTGACCGACCACGACGCCGCCTTCGCCGCGGCGTAGGCGCCCGTCGCCGGGAAGCTCACCCACGACAGCGCGGAGAGGACATTGAGCACGTAGCCGCCTCCGTTGGCCGCGAGGACCGGGCGGAAGGCGCGCACGACCTCGAGCGTGCCGAAGACGTTGACGTCGAACTCGTGGCGGATGTCCTCGAGGGTGCCGTCGAGGGCCGAGGTCCCGGTCTCGACGCCGGCGTTGTTGACCAGCAGCGTCACGTCCCCGGCCTGCTCGGCCGCAGCGGCGACCGCCGCGGCGTCGGTGATGTCCACCGCGACCGCGATGGCGCCAGGGAGGTCGACGGACGCGGCATCGCGGGCGCCGGCGTAGACCTTCGCGCCGCGTTCGATGAGCTGCTGGGCGATGTGGCGGCCGAGGCCCCGGTTGGCGCCGGTGACGAACGCGGTGCTGCCTTCGATCTGCATGGTCTCTCCCTCGTCCAGCTGGGTTGGAGACGGCAACGTAGCACCCTGGATACGGAGTGCCTACTCAGTCGGGCTACGCTGGGTGCATGGCCAAGCGCCGGCTCTGCGACTCCCCCTGCTCCATCGCCCGCACGGTCGCGGTGGTCGGCGACCCGTGGTCGGTGCTCATCCTGCGCGACGCCTTCCTCGGGACGACGCGCTTCGCCGACTTCCGCGCCTCGCTGGGGATCGCGCCCGACGTCCTCTCCGCCCGGCTCGGCGCGCTCGTCGACGAGGGCGTGCTGGAGCGGCGGCCCTACCAGGAGCCGGGCCGCCGCGTCCGTGACGGCTACCACCTCACCGAGGCGGGCCGCGACCTCAAGCTCGTGCTCGGCGCCCTGCAGCAGTGGGGCGACGACCACCGCCCCTGGGAAGCCGGACCGACGGTCGCCCGGCGCGCCGCGGACTCGGGCCGCCCGCTGGGCGTCGCCTTCGTCGACGACGCCGGCGCGGTGGTGGCGGCGGACGACGCGACGTTCGAGCCGACGGCGGCCTACCCGCGTCCCCTCGCGGCGGGCTGAGACCGCACGATCCGCTCCACCCGGTCGGCCACCGCCTCCGGGTCCCTGTGCTCCCAGGCGCGGACGACGCGCCACCCGAGGCCGTCGAGCTGGGCGTCGGTGTCGCGGTCGCGCGCGACGTTGCCCGCGAGCTTCGGCCCCCAGTAGCCCGCGTTGGCCTTCGGGGCGCGGCCGTGCTCGGGGCAGCCGTGCCAGAAGCAGCCGTCGATGAACACCGCGACCCGCGCGCGTGGGAAGACGACGTCGGGGCGGGTCCAGCGCCGACCGGCCAGGGAGATGGTCAGCGAGGTGCGGAAGCGCAGCCCGCGGCGGTGCAGGCTCGAGCGGACGGCGAGCTCGGGCGTCGTGTCGCGCCAGCCGTTGGAGCGCATGATCGCTGAGGCGGCGGGCGAGCTCGGCGTGGGCCAACGGGGGTCGGAGCGCTCCACGCCGACCATGCCAGCACGCCCGCCGGTCGACCCGGATCGACTGTCGAGTTGGGGTCGTACGGGCGACCTCGACGCGACAGCCGCCACACTCAGCGCAGCCCATGCCCGGCGCCCCCGTCAACCCGGCCGACCTGGACATCCGCCCCTGGCGCGAGGACGACGCGCCGGCCATGGGCGCCGCGATCCTCGCCAGCCTGGAGCACCTGCGCCCGTGGATGGCCTGGGCCTCGGAGGAGCCCATCCCCGACGCGACGCGCCGTGCGCGCATCTGGGCCTGGGCGCGCGAGGCGCAGGCCGGCGGCGACGAGACCTTCGGCGTCTGGCTCGACGACGAGGTCGTGGGCGGCACCGGCCTGCACCGGCGCATCGGCGCCGGCGGGCTGGAGATCGGCTACTGGGTCCGGGTCGACCAGGTGCGCCGCGGGATCGCCACGGCGATCGTCAGCCGGCTGCTCGACCGGGCGTTCGCCCGTCCGAGCGTGCGCTACGTCGAGATCCACCACGACCTGGGCAACGTGGCGAGCGGGGCCGTCCCCGCGCGCCTGGGCTTCGCCCACCACCGCGACGTGCAGCGCGACCCGATCGCGCCCGCCGACGGGCGCACCGAGCGCTGCTGGCGGATGGAGCGCGCCGCCTGGACGGCGGCGGCGCGCCTCACGATCCCGCCGGGCTAGGCGCCGAGGCGGCCCTTCAGCGCGTCGAGCTGCGCGCGGACCTCGGCGGGGAGGTCGTCGCCGAACTGCGCGAGGTGCTCCTCGATCTGGGGGAGCTCCGCGCGGACGGCGTCGTCGTCGACCACGAGGATGTCGTCGAGCTGCTCCTGCGTGAGGCCGAGGCCGTCGAGCTTGAGCGCGCCCTCGGCAGGCAGCAGGCCGATGGTCGACTCGACCGCGTCGGCCTTGCCCTCGCAGCGGCGGAAGACCCACTCGAGCACGCGCGAGTTGTCGCCGAAGCCGGGCCAGATGAACTTGCCGTCGTCGTCCTTGCGGAACCAGTTGACGTAGAAGACGCGCGGCAGCTGCGCGCCCTCGGTGCGGCCCATCGCCAGCCAGTGGCCGAAGTAGTCGGCCATGTTGTAGCCGCAGAACGGGAGCATCGCGAACGGGTCGAA
>CAXUES010000273.1:0-4699 GCA_964250185.1 uncultured Solirubrobacteraceae bacterium
CGGCGGACGCCGGCGCGGGGGGCGGCGCGGCCGCCCCGACGGGCTGACCGGCGCGCGCGGGGCCGCGCCGCCGACCCGGAGCGCCCGTGGGTGAGCTCGACCTGATCGCGGCCTTCGCGCGGCTGATGCAGCCGCGCTCGGAGCGGGTCCTGCGCTGGGTGGGCGACGACGCGGCCGTGGTGCGCGCGCGGCCCCTGCAGGTCGTCAGCGTCGACCAGATGGTGGACGGGATCCACTTCCGCCTCGACCTCGACGAGGTGACGCCCGCCGACGTCGGCCACCGGGCGCTCGCGGGCGCCCTGAGCGACCTCGCGGCGATGGGCGCCGACGCGGGCGAGGCGTACATCGCGCTCGGCGTGCCCCCGGACATGGCCTCCGAGGACGTGCTGGCGCTCGCCGGCGGCATGGAGGCGCTCGCCGCCGCGACGGGCACCACGATCTGCGGCGGCGACCTCACGCGGGCGCCCGCCCTCAGCCTCGCCGTGACCGTCGTGGGCTGGGCGGACACCGAGGAGCAGCTCCTCGGCCGCGACGGCGCGGTCGTGGGTGACCTCGTCGCGGTCTCGGGTCCGCTCGGTGGGAGCGCCGCCGGCCTCGCGCTGCTCGAGGGCCGCGTCCCGGGCCCCCCGGTGCCCGAGCGCGCGGCGCTCGTGGCCGCGCACCTGCGCCCGCAGCCGCGGCTCGCGCTCGGGCGGAGCCTCGCCGCCCGGGGCGCGCACGCCCTCATCGACCTCTCCGACGGCATCGCCACCGACCTCGGGCACGTGGCGGAGCGGTCGGAGGTGGCCATCGAGCTCGACCTCGACGCGCTCCCCGCGGCCCCGGGGGTCGCGGCGGTGGCCGCGGCCCTGGGCGTCGAGGTGGCCGCGCTCACCGCGGCCGGCGGCGAGGACTACGAGCTGTGCGCCTGCGGCCCGGCCGAGGCCCTGAGCGGCATGGCGGTCGTCGGCCGGGTCGTCGCCGGTCCGGCCGGGCTCAGCCCCCGCGACGCGACTGGACCTCGCCGCCTCGCGGGCTACCGCCACGCTGTGGGGTGATCGCCGGCCACAGCGACAGGGCGCCGGGGCGTGCGATGAGCGCCTCGGCCACCCGGGCGCAGTCGACGGTGTAGTCGTGCCGGGTCACCCGGTCGCGAAGCTCGTGCATGTGCTGTCTCTCCAAGGTCATGGTGGTGCCTTCCCTGCCCACCTTCCTCGGGACCTCGGCGAGCGCTCTTGAGGCCGGTCGACGCCGTCTGGACGGACGGTCAACCCGGTCCTGACGCACCGTCAAGTGGTGGTGCGGGGCGTCGTCCGCTCCAGGCGGGCGGACACCACGATGCGCTGCGCGGCGGAGAAGAGCGGGTGGCAGGCCGTCAGCACGAGCCGGTTCGTGCTGCGGCGCTCGAGCACCGAGACCTCCGAAGGCGCGACGATCCGCGTGCGCTCCACGACGTAGGTGAAGGTCGCGTAGGGCATCTGCAGGACGATCGTGTTGCCCGGCTTCAGGCGGTCGACGTGGCGGAACGGCGCGCCGTAGGTCGTGCGGTGCCCGGCGATGGCCACCGTCCCGCTCACGCCCGGCAGCGGGTTGGAGGAGTAGAAGCCCGGGCCCTTCTTCAGGTCGCCGGTGTCCGTCCCCATGACGACGACCTGCGAGGTGCCGAGCTTGGGCATCCGCAGGCGGCCGATCGCCTGGCCGTCGTCGGCCTTGCGCTTGAGCGAGCGGGCGCGGAAGGCCAGCCGACGCGCGCGCGTGTCGATCTGGGAGAGCGCCCGGGCCTCGATCGGCGTCGGGCCCGCGGCCTCCAGGCGGCGCAGGTCGCCGCCCAGCGCGTCCTGCTGGCGGCCGGAGAGCAGCGCGGTGACGGGCTCCTGCCAGGTGACCGTGGCGATCGCGTCGCCCACCAGCAGCACGCCGCTGAGGACCAGGACGGTCGAGAGCGCGCGGACGACCCGGACCACGGGACGGCGGCGGTGCGGAGGCGGGGGCGGCTCGGCGGGGGCGGGGGCGGGCGGCCGCGTGTCCTCGGGCGGCGCCGGGGGCGCTGCCTCCCGACGGCCCGCGCGCCGCGGCGCGTAGGTGCTGGGCAGCGCGTCGGGCGCCTCGGGCGGCGCGGCGGGGTCGGGATCGGCCCAGGTCAGCGGACCGGGGGCCGAGCCCGCGTCGGAGGGAGCACGCGGGGTCATGGCCGTCCCCTCATGGTCGCAGGGCCGACGCGGTCCCGCCGAGGGACCCCGGTCCGGCGTAGCCCACGGGCCCGCGTGAGCGCACCTCGCCGGGCGGCAGCTCGTCCGGGCGGGCGCGCGCCGCGACGAGCCCGGCGGCCAGGCCGCAGCCCGCCACCACCGACCACGCGGTCCACTGCGCCACGCCGACACCACCGCCGGCGAGCAGCAGGACGGCGCTCCAGGCCGCCTCGGCCGGGTCGTAGCCGAGCAGGCCCGCGTACACGACAGCCGCCAGGGCGAGCGGGACGCAGCCCAGCAGCACGAGGACGAGCCCGCCGGGTCGCGGCAGGCGCACCTCCGGGGCGACGGCGAGGAGCCAGAGGTGGGCGGCGGGGACGAGCAGCATCGCCGCGAACGGGTTGGCCAGCCACAGCAGCAGCGTCAGCACCGCGAGCACCCCGAGGACGGCGGCGGCGTGGCCGGGCGTGTCGGGGGCGCCCGGCGCCTCCAGCGCGCGCAGGAGCACCGGGCGCAGGAGCGCGAGCGCCAGCGCGGCCACGAGCACGATCGCCACCGCGGCGGCGGGCTGGACCACGAGCTCGCCCGGGGGCAGCGCGCCCGGCGGCGCGTCGAGGAGGCCGGTCAACCCGAGCGCCACGACGAAGGCGACGACGAGCAGCACGGGCAGCGTCGTCCCGGCGACCCAGCGCAGGCCGCGGCCGAGCCCGACGCGGCGGCGCGAGGACCGGGCGAGCGCGTCGACCGCCGCGACCCACACCGGCAGCAGCAGGGACGCCGTCAGCAGGCGGATGGCCCAGCCCGGGAGGACCTTGCGCTGGGTCACGACCACCCCGGCGGGCGCCGCGCGCAGGTCGGGGCCGGCGTCCAGCGCGAGGACCGTGCGCAGCGCCGCGCGGCCGAAGGCGCCCAGGCGCTGGTCGGAGACCGTGGCGCCGGGGGCGGGGCCGCGCTCCCCCGAGGCCGACAGCGCGATGGCGGGCAGGCCGGCGGCGAGGAACGGCCCCTGCGCGCCCGTGGTCAGCGGGAGCGCCTGGCGCAGCCACTGCACCGGCAGCCGCGAGGCGCCCGGGTCCTGGCCGGTCTCCGCGCGGATCGACGCCTCGAGCGTGCGCCGCAGGCGCAGCGGCGCCTGGCCCGAGGCCGAGGACGACCACGGCACGATCCACGGCTTGCGCACGCGGGTGGAGGCGACGTCGCCGAGCACGAGGACCGCGTCGACGGGGTCCGTGAGCTCCTGCGCGGCGCGGGCCGCGCCCGCCGAGCCCGCGGTCCCGCCGCTCGTGGAGATGAAGGTCACGCTGCGCTCCAGGCGTCCGTCGCCGAGCACCCGGGCGAGCTCGAGCATGCTCGCCGTGGCCGAGAGGTCCGCGCGGGCCGGGCTCGTGGTGGCGTCGCGCTCGGAGACGACCACCAGGCCCGGGCCGGGCTGGCCCGGCAGCGTGGCGATCACGGTGCGCAGGGTGCGCGACCCGTCGACGGTCGGCTCGCGCGAGTCCACCGTGCGCACGATCTCGTCGCCCGTGGCGCGCCGGGTCGCGGCGTCGGGGACGAGCGCGGTGCGCAGCTGGGCCGCGACCGCGTCGGCGAGCTCTTCGTCCCCCCGGCTGCCCGGGCGGCGATCCGGGAAGCGCTGCGCCAGCGCGTCGAGGGACGCCGACGCGCGCGTCGCGTCGTAGGCGTCGGGCGCGAGCGTGGTCAGCGTGGGACGGGGACGGTCCTCCAGCGAGAAGGCCACGACGAGCACGGCGAGCAGGACCGGCAGGAACGCGGCCCGGTAGAGGCGGGGGTCGAGCATCGGCTGAGGTGGCGCGGAGGGTACGCCGAGGGGGCCGCCGGGCGCGGAGGGACGCCTGCAGGCCGCCCGGCCGGCTCTACCCTGAGGTGGAGACAGCATGTCCGAGCACGCTCCCCGCATCCTGCTCGCCGACGACGAGCAGGCCATCCAGACGCTCCTCTCCTTCCCGCTGCAGAAGGACGGCTACGACGTCGTGCGCGCGTCGGACGGCCGCGAGGCGCTCGCCCGCTTCGGCGAGCAGCCCTTCGACCTCGTCGTGCTCGACGTGATGATGCCGCGCATGGACGGCCTGGAGGCCTGCCGCCGCCTGCGCGCGCGCTCCGACGTCCCGATCATCATGCTCACGGCCAAGAGCGAGGAGATCGACAAGGTCCTCGGCCTCGAGCTCGGCGCCGACGACTACATCACCAAGCCCTTCTCGATGCGCGAGTTCCGCTCGCGCGTGAAGGCCGCGCTGCGCCGCGGCGGCATGGTCCGCAGCGGCGCGGGCGACGGCGACGACGCGCCGCTCTCGGTGCTGGACCTGCGCCTGGACCCGGCCAAGCGCACGAGCGAGGTGCGCGGCGCGCCCGTCGCGCTGACCTACGTCGAGTTCGAGATCCTGCTCGCGCTCGCGCGCTCCCCGGGACGGGTGTTCACCCGCGACATGCTCCTCACCCGCATCTGGGGCGACTCGGCCTACCGCGACCCGCGCACGATCGACGTGCACATCCGCCACCTGCGCGAGAAGCTC
>CAXUES010000274.1:0-4698 GCA_964250185.1 uncultured Solirubrobacteraceae bacterium
CAGGACGGCATCACGGGCGAGAACCTGCTGACGCTGCTCGAGCGGCGCTTCGACAACGTCCTCGTGCGCCTGGGCTTCGCCGCCTCGCGCCGCCAGGCCCGGCAGATGGTCCGCCACGGCCACTGGACGATCAACGGCCGCCGCGTCGACATCCCCAGCTACCAGCTGCGCGAGGGCGACGTCATCTCGGTGAAGGCCGAGACCCCGGCCGAGCAGCTCATCCGCGATGCGACCGAGCTCACCGCTGCGGTCCCCGCCTGGCTGCAGGCCGACCACGACGCGCTCACCGCCAAGGTGCTGCGCTCGCCGGAGCGTCGCGAGATCACCGCGCCGGTCCAGGAGCAGCTCATCGTCGAGCTGTACTCCAAGTAGCACCGACTCCCACCTCCCACAGACGACCCGGCGGCGCGCGGGCCACACGCGCGCCACGGCCCCGCCGCCGGCCTCAAGACGACGAAAGACAGGTCTGAATGCTCGACTTCCAGATCCCCCGGATCACCAACGAATCCGTTGAGGACAACCGAGGCACGTTCACGGTCGAGCCCCTCGACCGTGGCTTCGGCTACACCTTCGGCAACTCGCTGCGGCGGGTGCTGCTCTCCTCGCTGGCCGGCGCCGCCGTCACCAGCGTCCGGATCGAGGGCGTCGCCCACGAGTTCTCGACGATCAAGGGCGTCACCGAGGACGTGACGGACATCGTCCTCAACCTCAAGGACGTCGTGTGCAAGATGCACTCCGACGCCACCGAGGTCGAGGCCCCGCTCGTCGTGCAGGGCCCGGGCGACATCACGGCCAAGGACATCGATCTGCCCGCGGGCGTCGAGATCCTCAACCCGGACGTCCACATCGCCACGCTCGAGAAGAAGACCAAGCTCGAGCTGTACCTGACGATCGGCAAGGGCCGCGGCTACCGCCCGTCGGAGGACAACAAGTCCGCCGACCAGCCCATCGGCGTCATCCCGATCGACTCGATCTTCTCCCCGGTCCGCCGGGTCGCCTACGCGGTCGAGCCCGCGCGGGTCGGCCAGCGCACCGACTTCGACCAGCTGACGATGGACATCGAGACGGACGGGTCCATCGACCCGACCGGCGCGCTGCGCGAAGCGGCCGAGATCCTCATCCAGCAGCTGGCCATCTTCACCGACCCGGATCGGGTCGAGGAGCTGCGCGCGGGCCAGGGCGGCCTGCCCGAGTCCGTCAACGGCGCCGCGGGCACCAACGGCGCCGCGGCGCAGGCCGGCGGCGGGCCGATGCAGGACATCCTCATCGAGGAGCTCGAGCTCGGCGTGCGCTCCTACAACTGCCTCAAGCGGGCAGGCATCCAGACGGTCGGCGACCTCGTGTCGAAGTCGGAGGGCGAGCTCAACGCCATCCCGAACTTCGGCAAGAAGTCGATCGACGAGGTCATCGAGACGCTGCACGCCCGGGGCCTCGGGCTGCGGGAGGACTGAGAACATGCGCCACCAGAAGACCCGCGGGAAGCTCTCGCGCTCCAAGAGCCACCGCAAGGCGCTCATGGCCAACCTCTGCAAGGAGGTCATCCAGCACGAGCGGATCAAGACCACCGAGGCGAAGGCCAAGGCCGTCAAGCCCGAGCTGGAGGAGCTCATCACGCTGGCCAAGCGCGGCGACCTCCACGCCCGCCGCCAGGCGCTGAGCGCCATGGGGCAGGACAAGTTCACCGTCCACAGGCTCTTCGAGGAGGTCGCTCCGCGCTACGCCGAGCGGCCGGGCGGCTACGCCCGCATCCTGAAGCTCGGGCCGCGGAAGTCCGACAGCACGGAGATGGTCTACCTGGAGCTCGTCTGAGCGATCGGGCGGTCTGAGTGACCGCCCGCCTGCTCATCGAGTACGACGGCACGGCCTTCGCGGGCTGGGCCGTCCAGCCCGGCCTGCGGACCGTGCAGGGGGAGCTCGAGCGCGCCCTCGGCGTGCTGGCGCGGCGCCCCGTCGCGTTGACCGTGGCGGGCCGCACCGACGCCGGCGTGCACGCGTGGGGCCAGGTCGCCTCCTACGCCGGCGACCCGGTCGCGGTGCGCGGCCTCAACGCGCTGACCGGCGACGACGTCGCGGTGCTGGCCTGCGAGGCCGCGCCCGACGGCTTCGACGCGCGCCACGACGCGACCGCGCGCACTTACTGCTACCGGCTGCTGCCGCGGTCGGCGCCCTCGCCGCTGCGGCGCGCGACCGTGACCCAGTGGTGGTACCCCGTGGACGTCGACGTGCTCCACGCCTGCGCGGCGGCCGTGGTCGGCCGCCATGACTTCACCGCGTTCACCCCGGCGGTGACGCTGCACCGCCACTTCGAGCGGCGGGTCCTGTCGTGCGCGTGGCGGGCGGTGGGCGATGAGCTCGAGCTGTGGATCTGCGCCGACGCGTTCCTGCGCGGCATGGTCCGCTCGCTCGTCGGCACCATGCTCGACTGCGCGCGCGGCCGCCTGGATCCCGCGTCGTTCGCGGGCCTGCTGGAGGGCCGCCCGCGAGCCGAGGCGGGACTGACCGCGCCGGCGCACGGGCTCGCGCTCGCGCGCGTCGACTACGCCTGACGGAGCGCTGACATGCGGCGCCTACGGTGCCGCCCCATGTCCCGAATGAGCATCCGCGCCGGAACCCTCACGAGCAAGCGCGCCCGCATCGCGGTGGCCGCCGCCGCGCTCGTCGCCGTCGGCGGCGGCGCCACCGCCGTCGCCGCGACCACCGGCGGTCCCGCGAAGGCCGACTCGGCCCCCGCGCGCTTCGACGCCGCCCTCGCGCAGCAGCTCGGCATCGACCAGGCCAAGCTCGACGCCGCCCGCAAGGCCGCCGCGACCAAGACCATCGACGACCTCCTCGCCGCCGGCCAGATCGACCAGGACCGCGCGACGAAGCTCAAGGAGGCGGTGGCGGCCGGACGGGTGCCGTTCGGCGGCCCGGGCGGACGCGGGCCCGGCGGCCCGGGCCTCGGCCCCGGCGGCCCCGGTGGCCGCGGCGGCGCGCCGTTCGCGCTGCTGGCCGCCGCGCTGGGCCAGCAGCCCGCCGACGTGGCCAAGGCGCTGCGCGACGGGACGACGCCGGCCGACCTCATCGCCAAGGCGGGCAAGCAGGTCGACGCCGTGAAGGCCGACATCACCAAGGCGGCGCGCACCGAGCTGCAGGGCGCGGTCGACGCCGGGCGCCTGACCGCCGCGCAGGCCGACACGCGCGCGGGCGAGATCGCCACCCGCCTGACGGCCGACGAGGCCGTCGGGCCGCGCGGGGGCCACGGCGGCCCCGGGCGCCCCGGCGGCTTCGGCGGCTTCGGGCCCCGCGGGTAGCCCTACGGCCGCAGCTCGACCACGAAGCGGGTGCCGCCGCCGGGCCCCGGCTCGGCGATGGCGCGCCCGCCCATGGCGCGAATGAGCTCGGCGACGAGCGCCAGCCCGAGGCCCGCCCGGCCGGCGCGGCCGGGCCCCAGGCGGCGGTGCAGGTGCAGCGCCTCGAAGGCTCGCTCGCGGTCCTCGGGCGCCAGGCCGGGGCCGTCGTCGGCGACGGCCAGGCGCCCCGGCGCGACCTCGACCGTCACGTGCCCGCCGGCGGGCGTGACGCGCACCGCGTTGTCCACCAGGTTGGAGGCCACCTGCAGGAGGCGCTCGCGGTCGCCGTGGGCCCGCGCGGGTCCGACCGGGTGCTGGGCGGTGAGCGTGACGCCCGCGCGGCGCGCCTCCGGGACGTGACGGGCCACCACCTCGTCGGCCAGCGCGCGGAGGTCGAGCTCCTCGTCGGCGAGCGGGAGGTCCGCCGCGCCGGCGCGGCCGAGCTCGAGCAGGTCGCCGACCAGCCGGTCGAGCCGGTCGGTCTCGGCCCGGAGGATCGGCAGCGCCTCCTCGCTGGTCGCGTGCCCGTCCTCGAGGGCCTCCGTCCAGCCGCGCAGGCTCGTCAGCGGGGTGCGCAGCTCGTGGGAGACGGCCGCGAGCAGGCGGCGCTCTGCCGTGCGCGAGCGGCGCAGGTCGTCGTCGAGCGCCTCGACCGCGGCGGCCAGCTCGGTGAGCTCCCGCGTGCCGCCGGGTTGCAGCGGGCCGATCGGCTCCCCGCGGGCGAGGGCGCCCGTGGCGGTGCGCAGGCGCAGCAGCGGCCGGGCGAGGAAGCGCGAGAGGGGGACGGCGGCCGCCGCGGCGATGAGCAGGCCGAGGAGCCCGGCGAGCAGCAGCACGTCGGCGCGCGGGCGGGCGTCGCCGGGCAGCGCGCCCGACGCGCGGACGACGGCCAGGGGGCCCGCGGGCGTGTCGCGCAGGACGTAGAGCAGCTCCCGGCCCGCGACCCGGACGGACCCCTCGCCTGCGTCGCGGCCCGACAGGGCGCGGGCGACCGCCGCGTCGCCGGGGGCCGTGCGGAAGAGCCCGCCCCGGCCGGGACCGACGCCGCGCGGCCCGCGGCCACCGGGACCGGGCTGCTCCCCGACCTCCACGACCCGCAGCTGCGCGCTGCGGGGGACACCCGCGGCGCCCACGACCGAGCTGATCACGGCGGCCTGGCGGCGCAGCGCGTCCAGGCGCTCCCCGCGCGCGGCACCCGAGCCGACCACGGCGACGACGATCGCGGTGGTCGCGCAGGCCAGCAGGGCCACGAGCGCCAGGACGCCGAAGAGCCGGGCGACGAGCGTGTCCGACCACCCGCGGCGCACTCAGGCCGCCCGGTAGCCCAGGCCGCGGACGGTGCGCACGACGTCGGCGCCGAGCTTGG
>CAXUES010000275.1:0-4685 GCA_964250185.1 uncultured Solirubrobacteraceae bacterium
CGCCGCGACGAGGAGCGGGCCCGGGCCAAGGAGCGGATCTTCTCCTTCCGCGACGAGTTCGGCCAGTGGGAGCCGCGCGCCCAGCGCCCCGAGCCGTGGGCGCTGTACAACGGCCGCATCCGCCGCGGCGAGCAGATCCGCGTCTTCCCGCTGAGCAACTGGACCGAGCTGGACGTCTGGCGCTACATCGAGCTGGAGGGCATCGAGCTGCCGCCGATCTACTTCGCCCACCGCCGCCGGGTCATCCCGCGCGACGGGATCCTGCTCTCCGAGTCGGACTTCGTGCGCCTGCGCGACGGCGAGGAGGCCGAGGAGCTCTCGGTGCGCTACCGGACCGTCGGCGACCTGTCGGTCACCGGCGCCGTGCGCTCGGAGGCCACCGACGTGGCCACGGTCATCTCGGAGATCGAGGCCTCGCGCATCTCCGAGCGCGGCGAGACCCGCGCGGACGACCGCGTCAGCGAGGCCGCGATGGAGGACCGCAAGCGGGAGGGCTACTTCTAGTGCCCGTGCCCTCCGCCCCCCGCGAGCTCCTCCGCCTGGCCACCGCCGGCTCCGTCGACGACGGCAAGTCGACGCTGCTCGGCCGGCTGCTGCTCGACACCAAGCTCCTGCTCAGCGACCACCTCGAGTCGGTCTCCTCGGGCACCGAGGGGCCCGACCTCGCCGCGCTGACCGACGGCCTGCGGGCCGAGCGCGAGCAGGGCATCACGATCGACGTCGCCTACCGCTTCTTCTCCACGCCGACGCGGTCGTTCATCCTCGCCGACACCCCCGGCCACGAGCGCTACACGCGCAACATGTTCACGGGCGCCTCGACGGCCGACGCCGCGATCGTCCTCGTGGACGCCCGCGCGGGCGTCGTGCGCCAGACGCGTCGCCACGCGCTCATCTCGTCGCTCCTGGGCATCCGCCACGTCGTCGCGTGCGTGAACAAGATGGACCTCGTGGACTGGTCGGGCGACCGGTTCCGCGCGGTGGAATCCGAGCTGCGCACGCTGGCCGAGCGGCTGGGGATCGCCGACCTCCAGGTCATCCCGATCTCCGCCAAGCTCGGCGACAACGTCGTGGAGCGCTCGGAGCACACGCCGTACCACGAGGGGCCGCCGCTGCTCGAGCACCTCGAGGCGCTCGACGTCTCCGCCGACCGCGACCTCGACCCGGCGCACCTGCGCCTGCCCGTGCAGTGGGTCGCGCGGCCCGACGCGAGCCGGCGGCGCTCCTACACCGGGCAGCTCGCCGCGGGCACGATCGCCACGGGCGACGAGGTCCTCGTGCTCCCCGAGGGCGTCACCACGACCGTGACCGCGCTGGACACGCTCGACGACCACGCGCCGCACGGCGTGCCGCCCATGTCGGTCGCGGTGGAGCTCGCCGACGACATCGACGTGGGCCGCGGCGACGTGCTCGTCTCGCCGCTCTCCCCGCCCGTCCCCGCGCGCGAGCTCGAGGCGCACATCTGCTGGATGGCCGAGGAGCCGCTCGCCCCGGGCAGGCGCTACGCGCTCAAGCACACGACGCGGACCGTCCGCGCGACGGTGCAGACCGTCATGGACCGGACCGATCCGGAGACGCTCGAGGTCCAGGCCCACCCGCAGCAGCTCGTCCTCAACGACATCGGGCGCGTCGCGCTGCGCCTCAGCTCGCCGGTCTTCGCCGACCACTACGCCGACAACCGCATCACCGGCGCGTTCATCCTCATCGACGAGCAGAGCAACGACACCGTCGGCGCGGGGCTCATCGAGCTCGCGCGCGAGGTCGAGGTCGAGGCGCCCTCGCGCCGCGACGTGACCTGGCACCCGTCGGCCCTCGACCGATCGCGACGCTGGTCGTCCGTCGGCCAGGCCGGCGGCACGGTGTGGCTGACGGGCCTGCCCGCCTCGGGCAAGTCGACCATCGCGGTCGCGCTGGAGCGCGCGCTGGTGGACGCCGGCCGCGCTGCCTACCTGCTCGACGGCGACAACGTCCGCCACGGGCTCTCCGATGACCTCGGCTTCACCCCGGGCGACCGCGCCGAGCACATCCGGCGCGTCGGCCAGGTCGCGCGGCTGTTCGCCGACGCCGGCGTCGTGGCCGTCGTCTCGCTCGTCTCCCCCATGGCCGCCGACCGCGCCGTCGCCCGCGAGCTGCACGACGTCGCCGGGCTGCCCTTCGTCGAGGTGCACGTCGACACCCCGGCCGAGGTCTGCGCCGAGCGCGACCCAAAGGGCCTGTACGCCCGGGCGCGCGCGGGCGAGATCCGCAACTTCACCGGGGTCGACGGCCCCTATGACGTCCCCGAGGACCCCGAGGTCCGCGTGGTCACCGCCGAGGAGGCCGTCGACGACGCGGTCGCCCGCATCATCGAGCAGCTGGGAGCACCCCCGACATGACCAAGCTCCTGACCATCGCGCTGATCGGCCTGGGCTGCCAGCTCATCGACGGGGCGCTCGGGATGGCCTACGGCGCGACGACCACGTCGCTGCTGCTGGCCACCGGCATCGCCCCGGCCGTCGCCTCGGCCAGCGTCCACCTCGCCGAGCTGGGCACGACGGCCGCGTCGGGCGCCTCGCACTGGCGCCTGAAGAACGTCGACTGGCCCACGACGCTGCCGCTCATCATCCCGGGCGCGCTCGGCGGGTTCCTCGGCGCCGTGGTGCTCTCCTCCATCTCCACCGACACGGCCGCGCCGTACATGGCCGGCGTGCTCTGCGTGCTCGGCGTCTACGTCCTGCTGCGCTTCTCGGTGCTCGGCGCGCCTCCGGCGCTGCGCGGGGAGGGCAAGCGCCTGTCGCGCAAGTTCCTCGCGCCGCTCGGGCTCTTCGGCGGCTTCATCGACGCCTCGGGCGGCGGCGGCTGGGGGCCGGTCTGCACGCCCGCGCTGCTCTCGACGGGCCGCCTGGAGCCACGCAAGGTCATCGGCTCGGTCGACACGAGCGAGTGGTTCGTGGCCCTGGGCGCGTCGATCGGCTTCCTCACCGCGCTGGGCGGGGAGCGCCTGGACTGGACGGTCATCGCCGGGCTGATGGTCGGCGGGATCATCGCCGCGCCGATCGCCGCGTGGATCGTCCGCTTCCTGCCGCCACGCATCCTCGGCGCCGCGGTCGGCGGGCTCATCGTCCTGACCAACGTCAACACGATCGCGGACGCGGTGGGCATCGAGGGCACCGGCACCTGGGGGCTGCGCGCGGTCGTGGTGGTCGTCTGGGCCGGCGCGCTGGCCATCGCGGTGCGCGCCATCCGCCGGGACGCCGCGGCCGCCGAGACGGCGCCCGCCGGCGCGGTCACCACGAGCTAGCGCGCGGCGCGCTCGAGCTCGACGCCCGCGGGGCCCTCGGCGACCCGGGCGAAGCCGGCGCGGTCGAGGACGGTGAGCATCGCGGCGTTGTCGGGGCGCGTGCGCACGCGCAGGGGGAGGTGCCGCGCGTCGGCACGCGCGGCCAGCGCCGCGACGACGCTCGTGCCGACGCCCCGGCCGCGCGCCGAGCTGACGAGGTGGAGGTCGACCATCCGCAGGCCACCCGGCTCCTCGGCGAGCAGCGTCGCGCCGACGGGCTCGCCGTCCACCTCGACGACCTCGCGGACGGCTCCGGGCCAGCGCGCGGCGCGGTCGGCGTCGCGGGCCCGGAGCTGCAGGACGAGGAGCGGGTCGCCGGCGGGCGCCCACGGCAGCCCCTCGGCGAGCACCGCCACGTCGAGGCGCTCGAGGAAGCTCCCGTCCGCCCGCGTCGCGCGACGGACCGTCGTCGCGATCAGTTGCGGCTCGGGAAGATGCCCTCGGTGCATATGCACCAGTTGGCCACCAGCGAGGGCGGCAGGTTGTCGTGCGGCTGCCCGCCGCCGGCCAGGCCCCCCGGCGACGTCGTCGTGGGCGGCGCGTAGCTGCCCCCCTTGGCCGGCCCGAGCCCGGCGCCCGGGCGGCTCGAGGTCGCCGCTCCGGTCGTGATGGGCGTGGCGTGCTGGTGGACGGGCAGCTGCGTGGTCAGGAGCGACACCTCCTCCGTGCCCGCGAGCTCACCCATGACGCGGTTCGTGAGGCCCGCGCCCTGGCCCTGGCCCAGTGGCGCCCGGCCGCGGAGGTCGGGCAGGCCGAAGGTCGTCGTGCCGTTGCCCCCGTAGGTCGTGCCGAGCAGGGCGAACAGCGCGGAGTTCTGGGCGATGGACAGCAGCTGCCCGTTGCACAGCGCCCACCCCCGCGGCGCGAAGTTGAAGCCGAACAGCTGGATGTTGCCGAGGAACGACTCCATCTAGACCTCCATGGGTGCACCGGAGGTGCGGTTGATGATGGCGCTGAACTGCTGGCCCCCGGCCTTCCGGGGGAGCGCCGAGCGCGAGATGAGCAGGTCGGCGCGGCGTCCGTCGCCCGCGCGCAGCTCGAGCACCTCGGACTCCCACGCGGCGTCGACGGGTCCGTGGAAGATGAGCTCGAAGGCGTCCTCGGCCTCGGGGCGGCCGTGGCGCAGGTCGGCGATCTCCGCCAGCGTGAGCCGGTGCGTCGTGCCGTCGGCGCCGCTGGCGCGCAGCCCGCGGCCCACCAGCGGGCGGAACTGCGAGCGGGCCAGCAGCGGCGCCGCGGCGGCCTCGGGGGCCGCCGGGCCGAGCACCCGGCTCGCACCGGCGCCGAGCGCGAGCGCCACGACGCCCGAGCCCCCGGCCAGGAGCGCCTGCCGGCGGGTGACGCGACGGTCGCTCATCCGAACTGGGCC
>CAXUES010000276.1:0-4681 GCA_964250185.1 uncultured Solirubrobacteraceae bacterium
CGCCGATCTGCTGGGAGGTGTTGATCAGGCCCGACGCGAGGCCGGCCTCGTCGGCCTGGGTCCCGGTGACCGCCGCGATCGTCACCGGCACGAACGACAGCCCCAGGCCGGCGGCCGCCAGCAGCGACGGGCCGAGCACGTCGGAGAGGAAGCCGCCGTCCACGGAGATCTGCGAGAACCAGAGCAGCCCCGCCATCACCAGCAGGAGCCCCGTGACGAGCACGGGCTTGAAGCCCAGGCGCGTGACGAGCTGCGAGGCGCCGCCCGCGGCCAGGATGATCACCACGGACAGCGGCAGGTAGGCCAGCCCGGCCTCCAGCGCGCTGTAGCCCAGCACCTGCTGGAGGTAGAGCGAGATGAAGTAGAACATCGAGAAGAGCGACATCCCGATGAGGACGCCGACGATGTTCGCGCCGCGCAGGGTGCGCAGGCGGAAGATCCCCAGGGGCATGAGCGGCTTGCGGGCGCGCGCCTCGATGGCCACGAACGCCGCGATCAGCGCGAGCGCGACGGCGATGCCGCCGAGCGTGCGGGCCGAGCCCCAGCCCGACTTCTCCGCGTCGACGATCGAGTAGACGAGCAGGGCGAGGCCGGTGGTCACCGCCAGGGCACCCGGGATGTCGAAGGACCGGTCGACGTGCTCGTCGCGGCTCTCCGGCAGCAGGCGCGGGGCGAGGAAGGCGACGCCCAGGCCGATCGGCACGTTGACCCACAGCACCCACTCCCAGCCCAGGCCGTCGGTGAGGATGCCGCCGAGCAGGACGCCCGCGGCGCCGCCCGCCCCGGCGACCGCGCCCCAGACGCCCAGCGCCCTGTTGCGCTCGCTGCCCTCGGGCCAGTTCGTGGTGATGATCGACAGCGCGGCGGGCGCGATGAGCGCCGCCCCGAGGCCCTGGAAGGCCCGCGCGATGATCAGCCAGGTGTCGGACTGCGCCAGGCCGCCGGCCAGGGAGGCCAGCGAGAAGAGGACGAGCCCGCCGACGAAGATGCGGCGCCGGCCCAGGAGGTCGGCGAGCCGGCCGCCGAGGAGCAGGAAGCCGCCGAAGAAGAGCGTGTAGGCGTTGATGACCCACGAGAGGTCGTCCTGGGCGAAGTCGAGCGCGCCGCCGATCGTCGGCAGCGCGACGTTGACGATCGACGCGTCCACCACGATGAGGAACTGGGTCATGGCGAGCAGGACGAGGGCGGTCGTCCGCTCGCGGGGGGTGTCGAGCGCGGGCATGGCGGACTCCGGGGGTCGGGGCGACGGAGGAACCTGAACGACGGTTCCGGTTGGTGGCGGGCACCATACGGAGGTATGGTTCCGCTTGTCAACGGCACGAGCGCATCCGGTCCACCCGGGGAGGACGCGGCCGCGGCCCGTCCGCTGCGCGCCGACGCCCGTCGCAACCGCGAGCGCATCGCCGCCGCGGCGGAGGCCGAGTTCGGCCGGGTCGGCGGCCTGGCGCAGATGGACACGATCGCGGCCAACGCGGGCGTCGGGGTCGGGACGGTCTACCGGCACTTCCCGACCAAGGAGGCGCTGGTCGACCAGCTCATCCGGGCCCGCTTCGAGGCGATGGCCGCGGAGGCGTCGGCGGCGCTGGAGGACCCGGCTCCGTGGGGCTCCTTCGCCGCCTACATGCTCGCCTGCGCCGAGGCGTGCGCGCAGAACGCGGGCACCCGCTTCGCCTTCATGGCCGGCGACGTGGCGCGCCTCGGGGAGCTCGCGGCGGAGACGGGCCTCGAGGCGCGCACGCAGGAGCTCATCGACCGGGGCGTGGCGGCCGGCGCCATCCGCGCCGACCTGCTGGCGGCGGACGTGGGGATGGTCGTCTGCGGCCTGGCCGCGAGCGTCGACCGCCCCGTGGGGGACTGGCGGCGCCACCTCGAGTTCGTGCTCGACGGCCTGCGCCGGTCCCCCGGGGTCGCCGCCTAGCCGACCACCCGCCGCGCCCAGGAGAACGAGGCGCGGCGCGAGGCCTCGAAGAGCGGCACGACGGTGACGCCCTGCGAGGAGGAGTGGACCATGAACTCGTCCGACAGCGCGATGCCCTCGTGGACGATGCGCCCCTCGGTGGCACGCTGGTCGAAGCGGCCCGGGCCGAAGAACAGGAGGTCGGCGGGGCGCACTGCGGCGAGGCGCACCCGCGTGGAGGCGGGCACCTCGCCGGCCTGCTGGGCGGCGGTGCGTCCGCGGATGGCCGCGCCCGCCGGCAGGCCGCCGAGCTTGAAGACCCGCCAGACCAGGCCGGAGCAGTCGTAGCCGCCGTGGACCTGCCCGCCCAGCGCGCTCCCGGCCGCGTCGGTCTCGCCGCCCCAGACGTAGGGCATGCCGACGCGCGCCACCGCGATGCGCAGGGCGCGGCGCTGGGCGTCGGTGTAGGCCGGCAGCGCGAAGCGGTCGACCACCCCGCGCACCCAGTCCTGCTGGCGCCCGTCGAAGTGGCGGGCGCGCTCGAGCGACCACGCCGCGTCGGAGCGCAGCACCGGCTCCCACGGGAAGCGCTCCAGGGCGTCCTCCTCGAAGGGGTGGTTCGTGCGCAGCTCCAGCAGCCGGGCGACGACCTCGTCGCCGAACGTGGGTCGCGGCGCGAGCCCGGCGCGGCGCGCCTCGCGCTGCAGGGCGTCGGCGGCGTCGGCCAGCCCGAGCTGGGCGACGAGCAGCCGGTCGAAGTCGGTCAGGGAGGCGACGCGGTCCACCACGGCGACGGCCGGCGTGCCCTGCGCGACGGCGAGCGCGCCGAGGGCGCCGCGCAGCGCGCGGGCCGAGAGCGGGCGCTCGCCGTGGAAGTCGCCGTCGGAGAGCGGCGCGAGGAGCCCGGCGCGGACGACCGCCTGCTGCTGGGGGCGCGCCCACGTGGCGGGCGTCGCCGGCGTGGCGGCTGCAGCTCCCGCCGGCAGGGCCAGCGCGGCGGCGGCCACGAGGGAGGCGGGGAGGGCGCTGCGCATCGCGGCCCATGGTGGCGCTCCCGGCGAGCGGCACGAGGCGTTAGGGTCACCTAACCCATGCCGAGCCCGCTGCCCTTCGCCCAGCTCACCGCCTCGGGCTGCCCGACCCACGCGGAGCTCGCCCTGTCGCTGGCGGCGGAGTTCCACCCCGTGCCGGCGCGGGCGGTGGAGCACGAGCTCGACCAGCTCGCCGGGCCGGTGCGCGGCGCCGCGCACGGGGCGCCGCTCGACGCGCTGGCGGCGGTCTGCGGCCACGTCGGCGGCGAGCTGGAGCCCGCCTCGGCGCTGACCACGGTGGACGACCTCCTGCTCGACCGCGTCCTCTTCAACCGGGCGGGGCACGAGCTGGCCGTCGCGGTGGCCTGCGTCGAGGTGGGCCGGCGCTGCGGCGTGCGCCTCGGCGTCGTCGGGGGCCCCGGCGGCTGCTTCGTCGCCCACTGCGACGAGGAGGCGCCCGTCCTCGCCGACCTCGCCCGGGGCGGCGCGCTCATCGACGTCGACGAGGTCGAGGGCCGGATCGGCTGGCTGTGCTCCCACCAGGTCGCGGGGAAGGTCCTCGGGCAGGTGCTGGCGCGGGCGGGGCGCTGCGCGCACCCCGCGTGGACGCTGAAGGCCTGCACGCTGCGCCTGGCGCTGCCCCACGACCCCACGACCCGCCGGCGGGTCGTGGAGGAGCACCGCCACGCCCTCTCGCGGATGAACTGAGCCGGGACCTTCCGAGCCGTCCGACGCGTCCCTACACTCGACGTCAGTGACGCTTGCCGACACGGTGAAGGACGACCTGACCGCCGCGATGAAGGCGGGGGATCGGCCCCGGGTCGGCGCGCTGCGGCTCGTCCTGAGCGAGCTGCAGAAGGCGGCCAAGGAGGGCTCCGACGACGAGCTGGCCGTCCTGCGCCGCGAGCGCAAGCGCCGCCTGGAGTCCGCCACCGCCTTCCGCGACGCGGGTCGCTCCGAGCTCGCCGGGCCCGAGGAGGCCGAGGCCGAGCTCATCGCGGCCTACCTGCCCGCCGAGCTCTCCGACGACGACCTCCGCGCGATCGTGCGCGACGCGGTCGCGGAGGCCGGCGCCACGTCGCCCCGCGACATGGGGAAGGTCATGCAGCTCGCGATGCCCAAGGCGGGTGGGCGCGCCGACGGCAAGCGCGTCTCCGCCCTCGTCAAGGAGGCCCTCGCATGAGGCGCCAGCTCGAGGTCGACAACGAGGTCGCGGCGGTGCTCTCCGGCGCCGGCGACGAGATCCTGCGCGCGCTGGAGGACCGGGTCTCCTGCGACCTGTTCCTGCGCGGCAACGTCGTCACGCTGGACGGCGAGGCCGAGGCGATCGCCGAGGCGACCACCGTCATCCGCGAGCTCGCCGACCTCGTCGAGCAGGGCCACGAGGTCAGCCCCGGGACCATCGGCGCCGTGACGTCGGCCATCGAGCAGGACGTGCGCCCCAAGACCGTCCTGGAGGACGTCGTCTGGCGCCACCGCTCCAAGGTCGTCGCGCCCAAGACCGTCAACCAGAAGCGCTACGTCGACGCGATGCGCTCCTCCACGGTGACCTTCGGCATCGGCCCGGCGGGCACCGGCAAGACCTTCCTGGCGGTGGCCATGGCCGCGGCGGCGCTCTCGCGCAAGGAGGTCTCGCGGATCATCCTCACGCGGCCCGCGGTCGAGGCGGGGGAGCGCCTGGGCTTCCTGCCCGGGGACCTGATGGCGAAGATCGACCCGTACCTGCGCCCGCTCTTCGACGCGCTGCACGACA
>CAXUES010000277.1:0-4660 GCA_964250185.1 uncultured Solirubrobacteraceae bacterium
GAAGCCACCCGAGGCGACCTGGCTGAACTGGCCGGGGTACTGCTGGACGGCCTGCTGCAGGACGGTGGCCGGCGGGTTGGTGTCCTGGACCTCCGACGTGCCGCGGAGCACCTGCTGGCCGTCGACGGCGGCGTCGGAGCCGTTCGTCTTCATGACGATCTTGTCCAGGTAGGCCGGCTTGAAGTCCGTGGCCTTGTCCCAGTTCGGGTTGCGCACCAGCGTGATCTGACGCGCGGGCTGGTAGCCGGTGAGGTCGCCATCGGCGTTGTTGGCCACCATGTAGGGGCCCGAGGCGACGACGTGCTCGTTGTAGGTCGAGGGCGTCTTGGCGTCGAACGGCTTGGCGTACTCCTCGGGGACCGGCACGGTGATGGCCATCTCGAGCGCGCCCGAGACGAGGCCCGCCGAGGCGTCCTTGAGGTTGATGACCAGGGTCTGGTCGTCCGGCGTCTCGAGGCCGGAGATCGGCTTGGGCGCCTTGGGGATGTCATCGCCCGACGGGGCGCCGACGATCGAGGAGAAGTAGGCCTCGGCGTACTGGCCGCCGACGTTGGACGAGAAGGAGCGCTCGATGGCGTACTTGACGTCCTTGGAGGTGATCGTGCGGTTCACCGGCGGGGCGAACTTCACGTTCGGGCGGATCTTCACCGTCAGCGTCTTGTTGCCGTTGCTGACCTGCGGCTCGGCCTGGGCGAGGTCCGGGGTGCGGGTCCCCTGACCGGGCTTGTAGCCGTAGAGCGGGCGGCCGATCGCGAAGATGACCTGGAAGCCCAGCTGGTAGTACGAGTGGCCCGGGTCGAGGTAGTCGACGTCCGAGGTGCCCAGCTGGGTCAGCGTGCCGCCCTGCTTGCCCTCGGTGGGGGTGGTCGAGGCGGCGCTCCCCTTGGAGGAGGCTCCTGTGCTCGAGTCGCTCGAATCGCTGCCACCACAGGCGGCAGCGAAGACGGCGACCGCGGCGATCATGCCCATCAAGAGCAAGCGCAACGGCTTGAGGATCATGCGTGGTCCTTTCGAGAGGGGCGTCGTGGCCCCGTTCTTGCGGGATGTGGTCGGTCGGTGAAGGGTCACTTCGCCGTCCGTGGGTTGAGGGCGTCCTGCAGGCCGTCGCCGACGAGGTTGAAGGCGAGGACCGTGATGAGGAGCGCGAGCCCGGGGAAGGTCATGAACCACCAGGCCGTCTGGAAGATCGGCGTGGCGTCGGAGAGCATCGCCCCCCAGGAGGGGGTGTTCGGATCCACCCCGACGCCGAGGTAGGAGAGGGATGCCTCCAGCAGGATGTTCTGCGGGATGAGGACCGTCGAGTAGACGATGATCGGCGCGATCAGGTTCGGGAGGATCTCCTTGAACATGATCCGCATGTCCGAGGCGCCGAGCGACCGCGAGGCCTCGACGAACTCCCGCTCGCGCAGGGAGAGCACCTGGCCGCGCACGATGCGGGCCATGTAGGGCCAGCCCGACAGGACGATCACGAAGATCACCACGGAGAGGCCGGGCTGCAGGAAGACGTGGAGGAAGGAGAGGCCGAAGAGCCCCGAGTCGCCCTTGGGGACGCGGCAGCCGTCGGCGCAGGCCACGCCGAGGCCGATGGCCAGCACGAGGACCGGGAAGGCGAGGATGACGTCCATCGTCCGGGAGACGAGCGTGTCGACCCAGCCGCGGTAGAAGGCGGCCAGCGTCCCGACGACGACCCCCAGCAGGACGATGATCGCCGTCCCGATGAAGGCGGCCTCGAGCGAGACCCGGGCGCCGTAGAGCACGCGGCTCATGACGTCACGGCCCTGGTTGTCCACGCCCATCGGGCCGGCGGTGACCGTGGTGCCCGCCTCGCTGGTGGCCTTGGCGTACGGGCCGATCGGCTCGCCGAACGTGCCGCGCAGGTCGGCCGACTGGGCGTTGGGCTTGCGCAGGCCGAAGAGGTCGACCAGGACCGGGGCGAGGATCGCCACGAGGATGATGAGGATCACCACGATGAGCGCGACCAGCGCGACCTTGTCGCGGCGCAGGCGGCGGGCGAAGAGCTCCAGCGGCGAGCGGGCCGCGATCTCCGTGGCGGACTCCGACTCGACCCCGAGCTCGTCGTCCTCGGGGACCAGGAGCTCGGCGGGGGCGCCGGTGCTCACAGGGCTCCGTGCCGGGATGGGCTTGTGCGGGCGGACATCGGTCCTCGAGTGGGGGTCGGACGAGAGCGCTCCGCGGCCAAGGGTCGGACCCGAGGGGACGGACGCTGGGGCATGGCCTTGACGGCGATGCGGCTTGACCCTACACGCCAGTGAGACCCGGTGTCGTACCTCAACGCAAGCTCAACGCGTCGTCGAACGCAGCGCGGCGCATCGGCGTTGGACGGGGCGGCAGGGTGGCCTCGTCGCGCGGTGGCCCGGGAGGCGAACAGCCCGTCAACCGCGCGTGAGATGCCCCCGCCAGGAGTCGAACCTGGATCTATCGCTTAGGAGGCGATCGTCGTGTCCATTTGACCACAAGGGCGTCCGCGCGAACGGTACTACCGGTCCGGGTGGATGTCGTCGATCGTCGTGAGGGCGGTGTAGGGCGCGCCGTGGGCGGCGGCGCAGATGGCGTCGGCGCCGCCGGCGAGGCGGTCGAGCACGCTGACGACGCCCACCACCGTGAGGCCGGCCTCGTCGAGCGCCTCGATGGCCTGCACGGTCGAGCCGCCCGTGGTGACGACGTCCTCGACCACGAGGCAGCGGTCCTGCGCGGTGAGCGGCGGCCCCTCCACGCGGCGCTGCAGCCCGTGGGCCTTGGCCTCCTTGCGCACGAAGAAGGCGGGCCCCTCGAAGCCGCCGGCCAGGGCGGCGCAGGCCACGGGATCGGCGCCCATGGTCATGCCGCCCACCGCGGTCGCGCCGGCCTCGCGGGCCGCGGCCGCGACGAGCTCGGCCAGCGCGAGGAAGCCCCGGGCCGGAGGATCGCCCGCTTGGCGTCGACGTAGTAGTCGGCCTCGCGCCCCGAGGTCAGCACGACCTTCCCGAGCACGAGCGCGTGCTCGCGCAGTTCCTCGACCAGGGTGCCCCGCGCGTCCACTGCGGGCGTACGCTACCGCCGCATGCTCGAGCGCCCGCTGCGCCTGCTGTCGGTCGTGGCCACCCTGCTGGTGGTCGCGGGCTGGGTCGCCTTCGCGATCGACGAGAGCCGGGTGGCCTCCGACTCGGCCCAGGCCGAGGTGGCGGGCGGCCCGCCCACGCGCACCGTCGATCCCTCCCCGCGCCAGGAGCGCATCCGCGAGGCCGAGCACGGCGACGCCCGCGAGGCGCTCGACGACGCCAACGACGTGCTCCTCTCCCCCTTCGCCGGCCTGGAGGACGTCACCGACGGCACCTGGGGACGGCGCACGCTCCCCGCCCTGGCGGCGCTGCTCGTCTACGGCTTCGGGCTCAGCTTCCTCGCGCGCTTCGCGCGCGGGCGGGCGTGACCCACCGCGGGGTCAGCCGTAGACGTCGATCTGCTCGCCGAGGCGCACCCAGTCGAAGATCGCCAGCGCGTCGGGGATCGGCACCCGCAGGCAGCCGTGCGAGGCGTTGTATGTCGGGACGTCGTGGTAGCCGTGGATGGCGTAGCCCCGGATGAAGTAGCTCGAGTGGACCATGCCGAGCGCGTTGGTGCCGGGGTCCTTGCGGTAGAAGCGGAACGAGCCGCGCACCGTCGGCGTGGCGGCGGCGCCCGAGGACGTCGGGTAGATCCGCTCGACGTGCCCGCCCTTCCCGATGAGCGCGATGACCTGCCGGGAGATGTCGGCCTCGACGTGGCGGCCGTGGGCCGGGAAGCGCACGGGGTAGCCGCCGCGGCCGGCGGCCAGGGCGCGAAGCGTGGCCTCGTCGGCGGTGCTCGTGCGCGAGAGCCCCAGGACCTTGCGCAGCGCGAGGACGGCGCGGGCGGTGCGCGCGTCCCAGGCGCCCTTCGCGCCGGTGACGTAGCCCAGCGCGTGCAGGCGCACCTGCAGCGCGCCGACCGACGCCTTGCCGGAGCCGGGCCCGACCTCCGCGGGGAGCACGGCGACGCGCCTGGCGGCCGCGCGGAGCCCGACGAGCTCGCCCGTGGCC
Organism: uncultured Solirubrobacteraceae bacterium; assembly: GCA_964250185.1. Classification (GTDB taxonomy): domain Bacteria; phylum Actinomycetota; class Thermoleophilia; order Solirubrobacterales; family Solirubrobacteraceae; genus Paraconexibacter. Next base: position 4,056 of record CAXUES010000277.1, read on the forward strand.
GCGTGGGCCGCCGACGCGGCGACCGTCCCGGCGCCGCGCGGCGTGAAGGAGACGGCGAAGGTGCCCGTGGAGCCATTCCCGCGGCGCACCGAGACCTTGCGCGTCTTGGCCACCTCGCCCCCGAGGCGGAAGCGCACGGTCACGCGCTGGCCGGCGACGTACGGGCGCAGGGTGCCCCGGACGCTCAGGCGGTCGCCCGCCAGGACGGTCCGCGTGCGACCCGCGTCGCGGACGGCCAGCGCGAGCGTCCCCGCGGCGGGCGCGGGCGCCGGAGCGGGCGCCGGAGCGGGCACGGGAGCCGGCGCCGGCGCCGGAGCGACCGGCACCGCCTGGGCCCCGGCGACCGACGGCGCGAGCGCGGCGGCCGACGAAGCGAGCACGACGACGGCGGCAGCGGCGCGGCGGTCCATGAGGCGAGCGATCCTACCCCCGGGTCAGGGACGCTGCGCCCGCACGAGCGCCGGAGCGCTCGAAGGCCAGCGCGAGCAGCGCGAGCGTCCCGAGCGCCCCCACCACGAGCAGGGGCACCTGCCAGTCCCACCCGACGCCCGAGCCGAAGGCGATCGAGTTGTTCAGCGCGTGCAGCAGGATGCACGGCAGCAGCG
>CAXUES010000278.1:0-4600 GCA_964250185.1 uncultured Solirubrobacteraceae bacterium
TGTCGAAGCGCCGCTCGAGCAGCGTCAGCAGGTTCTCGCCCGTGATGCCGTCCTGACGCGAGGCCTTGTCGTAGTACAGGCGGAACTGGCCCTCGAGCACGCCGTAGTAGCGGCGCGCCTTCTGCTTCTCGCGAAGCTGGACGCGGTACTCGGACTGCTTCTGGCGGCCACGGCCGTGGTCGCCCGGCGGGTACGCGCGTCGCTCGACGCCGCACTTGTCGGTGAGGCAGCGCTCGCCCTTGAGGAACAGCTTCATGCCCTCACGGCGGCACTGCTTGCACTGCGGTCCGGTGTCTCGAGCCATGTCCCTACCTACCTAGACGCGGCGCCGCTTGCGGGGGCGGCAGCCGTTGTGGGCCTGCGGGGTGACGTCCTTGACGCCCGTGACCTCCAGGCCGGCGGCCTGGAGCGAGCGGATCGCGGTCTCGCGGCCGGAGCCGGGTCCCTTGACGTAGACCTCCACCTTCTGCAGGCCCTGCTCGATGCCCTTGCGGGCGGCGGCGTCGGCGGTGACCTGGGCGGCGAAGGGCGTCGACTTGCGCGAGCCCTTGAACCCGGCGCCGCCGGCGGACTCCCACGCGATGACGTTGCCCTCGCGGTCGGAGAGCGAGACGATCGTGTTGTTGAACGACGTCTTGATGTGCGCCTGGCCCACGGGGATGTTCTTCTTGGGCTTGCGGCGGCCGCGCTGGGGGCGACGAGGAGCGGGCATCTACTTCTTCCCTGCCTTCTTCTTGCCGGCGGTGGCCATGCGCTTGGGACCCTTGCGGGTGCGGGCGTTGGTCTTGGTCTTCTGACCGCGGACGGGCAGGCCACGCTGGTGGCGCCGGCCGCGGTAGCACTGGATCTCGATGAGGCGCTTGATGGCCTGCGAGCGCTCACGGCGGAGGTCGCCCTCGACCGGGATGTCCTCGATGAGGTCGCGCAACTTGCCGACCTCGGACTCCGTGAGGTCGCGGACGTACGTGTCCGGGGACACGGCGGCCTTCTCGAGCAGCTCGTTGGACGTCGCGCGGCCGATGCCGTAGACGTACGTGAGGCCGATCTCCACGCGCTTGTTGAGGGGGATGTTCACCCCGGCGATGCGAGCCATGTGTGGCCTCCTAGCCCTGTCGCTGCTTGTGGCGCGGGTTCGAGCAGATCACGAGGACCGCACCGTGGCGGCGGATGATCTTGCACTTCTCGCACATCGGCTTGACCGACGGTCGTACCTTCATGGTCCCTTTCGAGTCTGTGTTCCTCCGACCAGGCTCTGGCTGCCGCTACGGCTGCCGCTACCTCGTCGTGGAGCGCCACGCACGACCGCCCGCAGGGGTCGTGGCGCGCGGACCCAGCACAATACCAAGCCCGCCGGAGATGTTCGCGCGCCCGGAGGCGCTGGTGCTACGCGGCCCGGGAGGCCTGGTCGAGCGAGACGCCCAGCTCGTCGTGCCACGGGGTGAGGATCCGCGGTCCGTCGGCCGTGATGGCGATGGTGAACTCGAAGTGGGCGGCCAGCGACCCGTCGGTGGAGTAGATGGCCCAGCCGTCGTCCCCCATGCGGACATCGGGGTGCCCGACGGTGACCATCGGCTCCAACGCGATGACCATGCCCTCGGTGAGCTTGGGGCCCCGCCCCGCGGTCCCGTAGTTGGGCACCTGCGGGTCCTCGTGCATGTCGCGGCCGACGCCGTGGCCGACGAGCGAGCGCACGACGCTCATGCCCTCGGCCTCCACCGTGGCCTGCACCGCGGAGGAGACGTCCCCCATGCGGTTGCCCACGACGCACTGGCGCACGCCGTCGAAGAGCGAGCGCTGGGTGACGTCGAGGAGCTTGCGCGCCACGGGGGTGATCGGGCCGACCGGGAAGGTCACGGCGCCGTCGGCCACCCAGCCGTCCAGGGTCACGCCGATGTCCACCGAGACGACGTCGCCGCGCTGGAGGCGCTCGCGGCCGGGGATCCCGTGGACCACCATCGAGTTCAGCGAGATGCAGGTGGAGCCCGGGAAGCCGTTGTAGCCCTTGAAGCTCGGCTCGCCGCCCTGGGAGCGGATGTACTTCTCCACCGCGTCGTCGAGCTCGCCCGTGGTGACGCCCTCGCGGACCTTGCCCGCCACGAGCTTCATCGCGCGCGCGTGCACGGCGCCGGCCGCGGCCATGGCGTCGAGCTCCTCGGGCGACTTGCGGATGATCACGCCTCCGCCTCCAGGCGCCACGTGGCGACGGTCGCGCGGATGTGGTCGTGGACCTCGTCGGGGGTCCGCTCGCCGTCGATGCGCGCGAGCAGCCCGCGCTGCTCGTAGTAGCCCTGCAGCGGCTTGGTCTGCGCGTGGTAGACGCCGAGGCGGTTGCGCACGGTCTCGGCCTCGTCGTCGTCGCGGCCGCCCTCGGCGGCGCGGCCGGCGATGCGCTCCACGAGGACCTCGTCGGCGACCTCGAGGCAGACGACCCCGCTGAGCGGCCGGCCGAGCTCCTCGAGGGTCTCGTCGAGGAACTCCGCCTGGGCGATCGTCCGCGGGAAGCCGTCGAAGAGGAACCCGTCGCGGGCGGCGTCGGAGGCCAGCCAGTCGCGGATGATCCCGTTGACGACCTCGTCCGGGACGAGGTCCCCGGCCTTCATGTGCCCCTGCGCCTCGCGGCCGAGGTCGGTCCCCTCCTTCACCGCCTTGCGCAGCACGTCCCCGGTGGAGACGTAGGGCAGCTTGAAGTCCTCCTGGAGGAGGTCGGCCTGGGTGCCCTTCCCGGCCCCGGGGGGGCCGAGCAGGATGAGGTTGAGCGCGGCGGCGGGGGAGGACACGTGATTACTTCAGGAACCCTTCGTAGTTGCGCATCATGAGCTGGGCCTCGAGCTGCTTCATCGTGTCCAGGGCCACGCCGACCACGATGAGCAGCGAGGTGCCCCCGAAGAAGAAGTTGGCGCTCGTCTGGTTGATGAGGATCGTCGGCAGGGCGGCGACCGCGGCGAGGTACAGGGCCCCGGGGAAGGTGAGGCGGGCGAGGATCCGGTCCAGGAACTCCGCCGTCGGACGGCCCGGGCGCACGCCCGGGATGAAGCCGCCGTACTTCTTCAGGTTCTCGGCCTGGTCCACCGGGTTGAACGTCACCGCGGTGTAGAAGTAGGTGAAGAGGATGATGAAGATCGACTCGCCGGCGATGTACGGCGCCTTCTGCGGGCCGAAGAAGTTGGCCACGTCGGTGGCCGCGCCCGAGTTGATGAGCTGGCCGACCGTGGGCGGGAAGGCCATGATCGACGCCGCGAAGATGACGGGGATGACGCCCGCCATGTTCACCCGCAGCGGCAGGTAGGTCTGCCCGCCGGAGCTCATGCGCCGGCCGATGACCCGCTTGGCGTACTGGATCGGGATCCGCCGCTGGCCCTCCTGGATGAACACGACGCCGGCGATGACCGCCAGGACGACGAAGGGCATCATGACCTTGAAGATCGGGTCGGGGTTCGTCCACCAGGCCTGGATGCCGTTGGGCAGCCGCGAGACGATCGAGGCGAAGATCATCAGCGAGATGCCGTTGCCGATGCCGCGCTGGGTGATCAGCTCGCCCATCCACATCAGCAGGATCGTCCCGGCCGTGAGGCTGAGCACGATCAGGAAGACGTGCGGCACGTCGAACTGCGGGATGAGCGGGGCGCCGGACTGCTGGGAGGTCTCCTTGAACAGGAAGACGTAGCCGATGGCCTGGGCGAAGGCCAGGCCGACGGTGAGGTAGCGCGTGTACTGCGTGATGCGCGCCTGACCGACCTCGCCCTCCTTCTGGAGCTTCTCCAGCGAGGGGACGACGACCTGCAGCAGCTGCAGGATGATCGACGCCGTGATGTAGGGCATGATCCCGAGCGCGAACAGCGCGATCCGGCTCAAGCCGCCACCGCTGAAGGTGTTGAGCAGGTTGAGGATGCCGCCGGAGCCGAACTGGCTCTGGATGTCGTTGACGGCCTGGACGTCGACGCCGGGCACGGGGATGTGCGAGCCGACCCGGTAGAGCGCGAGCAGAGCGGCCGTGAACAGCAGCTTCTTGCGGATCTCCGCGACCGTGAACGCGCTGAGGATCGTCGTGAGCATGAACGTCGGAGGGTAGCTCAGCCCGTCAGCAGGCCGCTCCGAGACAGGAAGGCGACCTGGTCGGCCGCGATCTGCGCCGGCCGGTCGCCGCTGAACGGCTCGAAGTGGTCGACGTCGTAGCGGTGCAGCTCGCCGTGGGGTGCGCGCGTCGCGAGCGTCTCGATCGCGGCGGCGGAGACGGTGATGTCGCGCTCGCCGAGTCCGATCCACGCCGGGCACGTCAGGCGCGCCGCGCGGGCGACGGGGCGGAAGAGGCCGACGCTGAGGAAGACCCCCGGTGAGATCGCGTTGCGCCAGGGCGAGCCCTCGCCGACCGCCGACGCGAAGCCCTCGGCCTCGCCGGGCAGCGTCATCGCCGCTCGCGATCCGGGTGGTCCGGTGACGTCGATCAGCGTGTGGCGGCCGAGCGCGTCGCGTGCCGCACGCCGCAGGATCCACGCCGACGCCGGCGGCGGTGTCGTGGCGACCCTCGCCAGGCCGTCGACGAACGGGCACAGCGCGATGAGCGCGGCGATGCCGCGGTCGCGCGTGGCCGTCATCACCGCTT
>CAXUES010000279.1:0-313 GCA_964250185.1 uncultured Solirubrobacteraceae bacterium
GGGCGCTTCGCGGTCAACGTCCTGCGCGCCGACCAGGAGCCCGTGGCCAGCGCCTTCGCCTCCAAGCGCTCCCCCGGGGAGAAGTTCGCCCTGGCCACCCACCGCATCCAGCACGGCGTGCCCGTCCTCGACGACGCCCTGGCCTGGCTGGCCTGCGACCTGCGCGAGCTCACCCCGGCCGGCGACCACGTCATCGGGATCGGCGAGGTCACCCACGTGCACGCGGGCGCGGGCGACCCGCTGCTCTTCTACCGCGGGGAGCTGCGCCCGCTCTAGGCCACGGCCGCGGCGCGCAGCGCGAGGAAGACGACCA
>CAXUES010000279.1:323-4575 GCA_964250185.1 uncultured Solirubrobacteraceae bacterium
GCCTCGGGCAGCCCACCCACCGCCTGGGCGTCCGGGAGGCCGCGGGCGTCCAGGACGGTCTGGGCGCTGACCAGCCGCAGCTGCTCGGCGAAGAAGGCGACGCCCACCGGCAGCAGCGCGTAGAGCTCGAAGAGGTCCCCGCTGTCGGAGCGGTCGCCGACCACCCAGGAGACCCCGGCGTAGATCGCGAAGGCCACCGCCACGCCCTGCGCCGTGCGCAGGAGCAGCCAGAACGTGCGGTCAGGCGCGACGCGCCACCAGCGCAGGGCGCCGTAGCTCCCCGCGAGGAGGTTGGCGGCGGCGGTGATCAGGGCGAGGGTGGTGGTCATGTCGTGGGGCGCGACTTGCGCCATCGGGCACTTAGTGACAAGTCGTCACGAAGTGCCCCCCGAGTGCTATACCCCGACCTAAGGATGCTCTCAAGCTACGTCCCAGCGCTCGTCTTCCTCGTGCTCGGCACGACGGTCGGCGCCACCTTCGCGCTCCTGAACACGATCATCGGCAAGACGCCGGGTCGCCGACGGACGACGACGGACCCGTACGAGTCGGGGATGCCCTCCGACGTCGAGGGCGGGTTCCGCTTCGGGATCAGCTTCTACCTGATCGCGATGCTGTTCATCCTGTTCGACATCGAGGTGGTCTTCCTCTACCCGGTGGCCATCCAGCTCAAGGCGTTCGGCACGTTCGCGCTCGTGGAGACGATCGTCTTCATCGTGCTCCTGTTCGTAGCGTTCGTGTACGTCTGGCGAAGAGGAGCACTCGAATGGAGATAGTCCGGCAGGACGGGTCGTCACTGGCCCCCACCGACTTCAGGTCCCGCGGCCTCAGGGCGCGGCAGATGATCCAGGGCGAGCTCGAGGGCGCCGACCTGGAGAAGTACGTCGAGGAGCGCGTCATCGCGACGACGCTGGACCGCGCGCTGGACTGGGCCCGGGGCAACTCGCTGTTCCCCGCCACCTTCGGCCTCGCGTGCTGCGCGATCGAGATGATGACCATCGTCGGCTCGCGCCTGGACATCGCCCGCTTCGGCATGGAGGCCTTCCGTGCCTCCCCGCGCCAGGCTGACCTCCTGATCATCTCCGGGCGCATCTCGATCAAGATGGCCCCGGTCGTCCGGCGCATCTACGACCAGATGCTCGAGCCGAAGTACGCCGTGGCGATGGGCGCCTGCTCCTCGTCGATGGGCGTCTTCAACAACTACGCGATCGTCCCGGCCGACAAGTTCCTGCCCGTGGACGTCCACGTGCCGGGCTGCCCGCCCCGCCCCGAGGCGCTCATGCACGGGATCCTCAAGCTGCGCTCGATGATCCAGCACGACCCGTCCATGGGCTGGCGCGAGCGCTACGACGCCGACGAGACCGTCGAGGTGCTGCCCACCGAGGGCGAGCAGCTGCGCCAGACCTTCTACCGCGACGAGGGCCTGCGCCCCAACGCGGTGAACGTCCCGGGCGACACCGAGACCGGCGTCAACGGCTGATGCCCGACGCCACGGGCCTCGAGCTCCTCGCCGGCGACGTCCGCGACGCCCTGGGCGAGGACGCCGTCGTCTCCACGCTGCACTTCCGCGGCCAGGCGACGATCCAGGCCGCGCCCGCGGTCATCGTCGAGCTGCTCGAGCTGCTGCGCGGCAAGGGCTACACCCAGCTGCGCTCGGTCCACGGCGTGGACTACTGGCCCGAGGAGGAGCGCTTCGCGGTCAACTACGAGCTGCTGGACATGCAGCGCCTCGACCGCGTGACGGTCAAGGTGCGCGTGGGCCTCGACGCCCCGAACGTCCCGTCCGTGACGCCCAACTGGCCCACGGCCGACTTCCACGAGCGCGAGGCGTTCGACATGTTCGGCATCGTCTTCGACGGCCACCCCGACCTGCGCCGGCTGCTCATGCCCGAGGACTACCAGGGCCACCCGCAGCGCCGCGACTTCCCCATCGGCGGGGAGCCCGTGCTGTTCACCAAGGACCACGACCGGGACTACACCCGGGGAACCCAGATCACGGAGTCCCGATGAGCACAGTGGATCGCCGCCCCGGCGAGGGGAAGGGCCTGTCGGCCTACCGCCGCATGGAGGAGAGCATCGACCTCTCCGAGGTCCGCTCGCCCGCCGAGCTCGACGCCTACGACGAGCCCGAGACCGAGCTGCTGACGCTCAACGTCGGTCCGCACCACCCCGCCACCCACGGCGTCCTGCGCCTCATGACCACGCTGGAGGGCGAGGTCATCCGCGACGTCAAGCCGGTCATCGGCTACGTCCACACGGGCATCGAGAAGACCTGCGAGGACAAGGCGTACTGGAAGGTCATCCCGCTCGTGGAGCGGATGGACTACGTCTCCTACTTCTTCAACATGGAGGCCTACTGCGGCGCCGTCGAGCGCCTGCTCGAGGTCGAGGTGCCCCGCCGCGCGGAGTACCTGCGGGTCATCCACCTCGAGCTCAACCGGATCGTCTCGCACCTGATCTGGTTCGGCACCACGTGCCTGGACCTCGGCGCGGTCTCCGCCTGGTGGTACGCCTTCCGCGAGCGCGAGACCATCCTGGACCTCTTCGAGCAGTCCACGGGCCAGCGCATGCACACGCGCTACTTCCAGGTCGGCGGCGTCATGGAGGACGTCCCGGACGGCTGGGTCAAGAAGGTCAAGGAGTTCTGCGCGCTCATGCCCGGCCGCGTGGCCGAGTACAAGCGGATGGTCAACAAGAACGAGATCTTCCTGCAGCGCACGCGCGGCACGGGCGTGATCGACGAGCAGACCTGCCTCGACCTCGGCGTGACCGGCCCGATCCTGCGCTCCACGGGCAACCCGTGGGACCTGCGCAAGGCGATGCCCTACTCGGTCTACGACGAGTTCGACTTCAAGATCCCGGTCGGCACCCACGGCGACAACTACGACCGCTACGCGTGCCGCATGGCCGAGATGCTCGAGTCGGTCAAGATCGTCGAGCAGGCGATCGACAACCTGCCCGAGGGCCCGACGATCACCGAGGACCGCAAGTACGCGCTGCCGCCGCGCCACGAGCTGGCCACCTCGATGGAGGCGCTCATCCACCACTTCAAGCTGGTGACCGAGGGCTTCCGGGTCCCCCCGGGCGAGGTCTACAACGCGATCGAGTCGCCCCGCGGCGAGCTCGGCTGCTTCGTGCGCTCCGACGGCTCCTCCAAGCCGGCCCGCCTGCACATGCGCGACCCCTCGTTCACCAACCTGCAGGCGACGGGGGCCATGGTCCGCGACTCCTACATCGCCGACTTCATCACCACGCTGGCGATGATGGACCCGATCCTCGGGGGCATCGACCGGTGAGCACGCCGCACCCCGACCGCACCGAGGGCGTCCGCCGCTTCGAGCACGGCTCGCGCGTCCCGGGCTGGGACGACGCGGTCGACCTGACCAAGGACCCGGCGACCATCCCGGACCCGGCCTCCACGCCGGTGCCCGAGGCGCTGCGCGCCGAGATCGAGCACCACATGTCGCTGTACCCCGACTCGCGCTCGGCGGCCATCCCCGCGCTCTTCGCCGCCCAGCGGCTGCACGGCTGGTGCTCGCCCGACGCGATCGAGCAGGCCGCCTGCGTCATGCGCCTCACCCCGGCCTACCTCACGGCGGTCGCGGGCTTCTACGACATGCTCGAGACCAAGCCGGTGGGTCGCCACCGCGTCTACGTGTGCACGAACATCTCGTGCTCGCTGCGCGGCGCCGACGACCTGCTCGCCCGCCTGCAGGACGAGGTGGACGGCGATCCGGAGTTCAACCTGCGCGGCTTCGAGTGCCTCGGCGCCTGCGACATCGCCCCGATGGTCAGCGTGGACGACGTCTACGTAGGCCCAGTGGACCTCGACGAGGTCCCGACGCTCGTGGAGCAGATCCGGGCCGACCAGCCCCCGCTTCCCGAGAAGCAGATCGTCCGGCGCAAGTCGGTCGATCCCAACGCCGTCTCCGACCGCTGAGGACCTGAACCATGGCCACCGCCGTCCCCGCCTCCCCCTCCATCCTCTTCAAGGACATCGACGAGCCCGGCCTCGCGACGATCGACGTCTACCGGCGCCGCGGCGGCTACGGCGACCGCCTGCGCAAGGCGCTCTCCATGCCCCGCGAGGCGCTGGTCAAGGAGATCGAGGCCTCGGGCCTGCGCGGCCGCGGCGGCGCGGGCTTCTCCATGGGCAAGAAGGCGTCCTTCCTGCCCAAGGGCACGATGGACAAGTACCTCGTCTGCAACGCCGACGAGTCCGAGCCCGGCACCTTCAAGGACCGCGAGCTCATGC